>JADGAQ010000095.1 GCA_015231925.1 Magnetococcales bacterium | reverse complement strand
ACCCGTTGGGGGGGATAATCCCCCCCAAACCCCCGTATACCTGAACAGATACAAAAAAATTAAGTATTACCAAAGTAGATGCGGTATTGTCTCCTCCGACACCCCGCATATCGGAAAGACTACTTCTCCCGCAGCGCCTCCTGCCAGGGTTTGCCGTCCAGCAGCAGCTCCGTGACCACCCCTTTGCCGTCCCCGCCCACATGCACCCGGATGGCGCCGCGTTTGGCGCGTACCGCGGCATCGAGTTGCCCCGCTTCGGTTTCGGGGATGTAAAACCGCTCGATCCCGGCGATGAAGCGTCCGTGACGGCAGATTCCCGCCAGATGCAGTCCGCAGGGTTCGGGCGGGGTGATGCCGTAGATGAAGGCCGGCGGCTCCAGGCAGACCGTGGCTTTCCACTCCACGTTCGGTTTGTCCTTCTCGGAGTGGGCGCAAACCGGTACCCCGTAATCGACGCGGTACTGAATGAAGTGCCCGGCAAGCAGATCCCGCGGGTCGAAGCCTTCGACCGGCAGGGTGATCTCCGTGCCGCTGTGGCTGCGATAGGCCTTGTGGCCCACCAGCAGCATCAGGGCCAGAATCGGCAGCGCAAGCACGAGAAAGACCCGTTGGCGGCTCATGGACCCTTCTCCGGCAGCAGACGCCGCCAACGGGTGTGAAAGCGTTGCCAGAGGAAAAGCAGCGACAGAATGACCGCGCCGGTGACAATCAGGCCGAAGCCCGTTTGCACCAGTCCCCCGGCCGCCCGGAGATAGACCGCGAAAAGGTGCAGTCCCATCAGACCGGTGGCCACCGAAACCCGTCTTGTTTCGCCCTGCCTGGCCGAAATCAGGGCGAAAAGACTCAGCAGAATGAGATGAAACAGGGTCACCACCCAGTGGTTGAGAGGCGTCCAGGAGGCCAGGGTGAAGAAGAAGAGATAAAAGCCCAGCAGTGCCCGACTCAGGGGCAACAACGACGCCTCCATCAGGGGACGGAAAAAGGAGAGGGTCAGCAGCAGTCCGCCGATGAGCAGTCCGGGCAGCAGGTACTCCAGGAGAGCGCCGGGCAGCAGGCGTTCCTCTCCGAAAAAGCCCAGGGCGTTGAGGCTCAGATAGGCCAGTACCAGACTCCAGAAGCGCAAGGGTCGCACCAGCGTGGTCGCCCAGGGGGTGGATTCCAACAAACGGGCCAGCGCCAGGGAGACCATGGGCAGGGCGAAAACCACCGCCACCAGGCGGCGCAGGGCGTCGCTGCCCAGGGAGTCGTCAATCCCGCTGATCCACCAGAGCAGACTGACGAAAAAGGCGGCAACCCAGCTATTGGCCAGAGGGCCTCTGCGGGAGAGCAGCACCGGAGGCAGACTGATCAGGCACCAGAACAGCATGAACTGGGCCAGCGTACCCTGGGAGTGATAGATCTGGGTGATCAATCCCAGAGTGGCCAGCAGGGCCAGCGCAAAGAGATGCAAACCCCCTTCCCACCAGCGGGAGGGGGAAGGGGTGTGGCGCATGGCCAGTCCCAGAGCCAGGGCGAGCAGAAAAGCGAAGGCGCTGGTGAGCTTTATTCCCGGAGGAATGGCCTCCCAGTTGGCGGCGATGAGGGCGATGAGGCCGTTGCCGAGAGCAAGCACCCCCACCCCGATCAGCCCCTGCATCAGACGGGAGACGCCCGGTCGACCCGCTTCGAAGGCGGTGATGGCCTCGGCCTGGGCCGGATTGATCAGTCCGTTCTCCACCCAGGTTTGCAGTTGGGCCGACAGACGATTCATGGCGATTCCCGCAGGTGGAGGAGCCGGTTTGTCCTATTCCTGCAGCGCTCCGTCATGGGCCGGAACCGGTTGCAGAAGAGTTTCCAGTGAAGGGGTGTCGAAGATGCGTTCGCTCCAGGCCTCCAGAGTCGATACCTCCGCCGAGGCCACCCGGGTAATGGCCCATTCGGGAACGTCGCCGAAACGGCGTCGCAGCAACCTCAGCAGCAGATCAGCCTTGCCTTTTTGTTCGCCGCGTATGTCGCCGCGCAGTTCGCCTTCCAGCGCGGCTTCCTTCTTCCACTTCTCGATGTGATAGGCCAGCATGTTGACCACCTCCTGCAGTTCCTCGGGAACGGTCGGCAAGGGGTTGAAACCGTCGGTCCGCTCCATGGCCCCCAGCAGCAGTTCCCGAAAAAGACCTTTGAGCACCACCCCTTCCGGATGGTTTTTAAACCATTGTGCCAGCAAACGGCCCGTCTCCAGTACCGCCTCCGGGCGGGCGGGGTGTTCCAGATGAAAGAGCAGGGCCGAGAGGGAGCCGAGTCCCTGCAGTTCCTCTTCGGCGTAACGTCCTTCGTCGATCACATGGTAACGCATTTCCGGTTGATATTGCCACAATGGCGAATCCTTGGGCAGTTGAATCACCTCGTGCAGACGGGTTGCGGCATGCCACCGGGGTTGTCCGTTGAACAGAACCACGGGCAGAACGGGAGGAAGCCCCTGTTCGGCAGTGAGCTTGCGCTCATCGACCAACTGTTGGTAGAGCAGGCCGCTATAGACCAGGATTCGCAGAGGCATCCAGGGGTCGATCGTGGACTGGAACTCCAGGATCAGCAGAATGAAGAGCGGGCCGCCGCTGTGGGTGGGGATCTCCCAAACCATGTCGCCCCGACGTCGTTTGCCCCTGGCGGCGGTGAATTTGGTATTCAGACGCTTCATGCGAGGCAGGTCGAGGTCGGTCAGGAGAGTGGCATCGAGAAAACCGGTCAGCAGATCGGCCACCATCTCCGGATGGGAAAAGAGCTGATGGTAGATGGCATCGGAATCCGCTGAATAGTCAGGCATCGTGAACTCGATTCCACCCGTCTTATTCCTGAATTTCTGCGGCAACCGGACCCGGATCGGGCCACTGGACGGCGTTGCGTTCGCTCGACAATCCTCAACGGTTCCGGTCGTCGAGGCGTCGCGCGCCTTTTCCTGACGCGCCCTGGCCGGTTTCGCCACGAAATATACCGAGAAGACGGGTTCAAGAGTGTAAATTTCCATCATCCCACCGTCGGTGGGCTTGATTCAAGAGCATGAGGAAGTTTTGGTCGTGAAATTCACTGAAGCCTGCCACTTGCCCGTTATGACCCCCTTGGCCAAAGGGTGGTGTTGACAAAGAAGGCCTGGCTTACCCGAAAGAAGTCCGTAGAGCAAAACTTCCTGTACATTGGGATCCTGTCGGGGCACGATAACCCGGTCTGTTTACACTGGGAAGGGAGAGTGGGGATGTTCGTTCGTTTGCTGCCCGGTTGGTTGGGACTGATTATCTGCTTGGGCATTTCATGCGCCCAGGCCAGCAACGAAGAGTTGTACAAGGCCTTGCAGAACAGCATCGCCGGGCCAACCCAGATTACTCTTCTGGATCAAGGATTTCTTGAACTTCCTGCGGGTATGCGCTTCGTTCCCAAAAAGGAGGCCAACCGCTATCTGGAAGCCCTTGGCAACTCGCCGGTTTCCGATCTGCTGGGTCTGGTGGTCGGATCGGATGCCGCGCAGGAGATATGGGTTGCCGAACTCTCCTATGTGCATTCCGGCCACATCGACGACAGTGAGGCTTCCCATTGGGATGTTCCGGCTCTGTTCGCCCAGTTGGTCGAGGGGACGGAGGACACCAATGAGTTGCGGCGCAAACGCGGCTTCGCTCCGTTGCGGGTGGAAGGCTGGATGGAGAAACCCCAGTACGACAAGGAGCGCCGCCGTTTGATCTGGTCCGTTCAGGCGCGTGAGGTGGGGGGAATTCCCAGTGCGTTGAGTATCGTCAACTACAACACCTATCAGTTGGGGCGGGAGGGTTATTTTTCCCTGAATCTGATCACCGACGATTCGGCGGTGGAGCGGCAGAAATTGCAGATTCAGTCGCTGCTGGATCAACTGACCTTTCGCAAGGAGCGCCGCTATCAGGAATTCGTTTCCAATTCGGACCAGTTGGCCGGTTATGGTCTGGCGGCGCTCATCGGTGGCGTGGCGGCCAAGAAGGTGGGCTTCTTCGCTTTGCTCGGACTACTCTTCTCCAACGCGGGCAAGGTGTTGTTATTTCTCCTGCTGCCGTTTGTGGTGCTGATTAAAGGGTTGTTCCGCCGGGGACGTTGACGTGAAAGATATATAAATAGACTGACACCGCTGTCCGGTATCCGATTGTTTCGAGTCAGGCCTCCGGGAGAATGTGTATCGGTAGGCGGGCCACGCGCCGTCTTCCCCGGCCCCGCTCTTCCTACATCGGAATCAGAGCCGGGGTGCGGTCGATGTGGTTGTCGATCTTGTCGTGGTGTTCCTGGATGAAGACGTTGGCGTAAAGGTTGTTGACCCACATCTTGCCTTCGGTGGTCACCTCCAGAAAGGCCAGGGCCTCGCCGATGTCGGGGCGAACCATGGCCCAGAAGAATTTCGGGTAGCCGGTGCGTAAATCCGCCGGACTCGAATAGCCCAGAACCTTGTCGACACCGATCTCCTGAAATTCATGGAAAAGGGCGGCGGTCTTTCGCAGATAGTGGATGTCGGCCATCTGTCCGATCAGATCCGCTCCCCGGGTCAGACGGCCCAGCAGCGTGATGCGCGAAGGGGGCAGGGAGACTTTGGGAAACTTGGTCATGGCGATCATGTCGGCAATCTCCTGGGCGTTCAGGTAGCCGACCTTGCCGAAACGATCCAGCACGAAGAGCTGACTGCGCTCCACATGATAGGGGGTCATGGAGGCATCCGTGGCCCCGAGGGGGACGCTCACCCGTTCCCGATTGGCGTTGATCACGTACAGGCCGTCGCCGTCCCCCTGGCAGACGCCCCGGACGTAGCCGATGTCGTGGCACAGGCAGGCGATGACGAAATGGACCCAGTCCTGGGGGCGCACCCCGCCCTGGATGATGTGCATGCCGGTGAGAATCTGCTGACCGACCTCGGTCACCAGAATGGTATGCTGGATTTCGTGGTAGGGTGCATCCGTCTTGGCGACATTTTCCAGGACGATGCGGCCTATGAAGCCCAGAACGCCGGGGAAGTCGGGTTCCTGCACGCCGAAGGTTCGCCGGTAGTTCTTCTGCAAATGTTCGACATAGGTGTCGATCAACAGCTTGGAGGGGTGAAACATGACTATTCCTCCCGAATGGCTGGCAGGAGCATGGATGATTCCGTCCGGATAGGGGGCCGGAAGAGGACGGATTCGGGCCGATTGTGTCTCATGTGGTCCAGGATGCCAAGGCCTGTCGCTCCGCGTTCGTCACGGGGTTTTGTCCTGGGGGATCTGCCATTCGAACCGGGTGTCGGCGGGGGTGATGCGCCGGGTTTGGCCCCCTGCGGTCTGGATGGTCACATATCCCGGTTGTACCGCAACGGTCGAGTTGTGGCACGGGGGGGCCTTGTTCTGCCGGGTGCCGCTGCGTTTGGGATATTCCACACGGGTGGAGAGGGGACTGACCGCCACGCCCTCGGTGACGAAGGGGCCGCTCCAGGCGATTTCCACCGGGGGCAGCATGGCGCACACCGCTTTTTCGGGCAGGGTGCCGTAATATTCCAGCACGGTGATACCGCCGGGTGTCAGGCCGCCGTAGCCTTTTCCGGCGGCGCCGTTCTTCAGGGCGATGCTACCGGTGACGAACGACTTGCCGCTGGAAACGGCCGTCACCCCGGCCTGCCAGCGTTCTCCCCAGGGCAGGCTTTCCACCCGGCGCACCCACAGCCGGTAGCTTTCTCCGGCAATCCAGTCCAGGGGTTGAATGCAACTGGCGCCGTTGCCTTCATGGCCGAAGCGGCGGCAGTTCCCCTCCGGATTGGAGGTGATCGTGTCCGGCTCGTCCCAGATGGAAAAGATGGCTTTCTTGCCGCGTTTATCCCACTGCAGACCCATGTATCCGGTTACCTTGTTGGCGAAGTCGAAGGCGTACATGGCGTAGTAGCCGATATCGCCGGCTGGAGGAGGAACCTCCTTCCAGGTCAGAACGATCTCCTGCTGATAGAAGGGGCCGCTGGCGTCGAGTTTGAAATGGGCCCGGCTGGAGTGAATCGGCAGCCGAATGGCGCCTTCCTCCTGGGCAGCGAGGGGCAAAACCGTCAGGAAGGGGAGAAGCGGCAGGAAGCGGTAGTGTGCAGGGGCCATGATGCGTTCCGCATTCAGGTGTCGGTGAGACGATCCACCGCAAAGGTATCGCCGTCGCGGGTGGCCAGCTCGAAAGGTGAACGATTCTCCTCGCCCCGATTCGCCGGGGAACTCCCCGGCGTGAAGCCGGGTTCGGTCAGCACCAGGCTGAAGGTATCGCCATCCGGGCTGGGCAGGGGAGCGCCTTCCGGCAGGGAAGGGGGCGGTTCTCCGAGCAGACGCGCCACCAGTTGGCCGCCCAGTGCGCCGCAGGTCAGTTGTCGGCGGTCGATTCGCAGTGGCGCCACGCAACCACTTGCCTTCCAGCCGGGGAGAGTGGTCAGGGTTTCCCATGTGATGTGGCCGGAGAGCAGTTGCCACAGGCGATTGCGTTCGAAGGGATTCATGATGGTCCGGCCTGGTCGTCCGCGGGGGGAGGGGCCTCCCCGTGGGGCACCCGTCCGACCAGCCCCTCTTCGCCGCGGGCGGCGATGCGTTCTCCGGCGACCAGCCAGGCTTGATGGAACAACTCTTCCGGAGTGGGCAACACCCCGGGAGGGGCTTCCGGGGGATGATCCCCCAGCACGGCCATGCCGCAGCCCCCGAAGAGACCCACGGTTTGCCCCGCCAGGCGAAAGCGCAGGCGGGAGACGGCTTTGGCCAGGGATTCGGCCCGTTCCAGACCCTCCTCTTCGCTGGCTCCCGGCAGCAGGACGCCCAGGGTGTCCGGACCGAGTCTGCCGGCCACTTCACCGACATCCAGCAGGGGTTTCAGGCGGTCCACCAGGGCTTTGAGGACTTTGGCCTGTTCCTTTTCGCCCAGGAGTGCGCCGTCGGCGGCGGCCCAGCGGCAAACCAGCACCACCAGGTGGCGACCCTGTTCCACCCAGGCGGACTGGCCCGCGTCCAGCAGGGCCATCCAGCCCGCCCGTCCCACCAGACCGGTGGCGGTATCCCGCAGCAGATTGTCCCAGACGGCCAGGCCCGCTTCCAATTCGGCAATGCGTTTGCGTGCGGTTTGCAGTTCGCTGCTGTCCTGGCTGTTTTTCCGGGCCAGGGTGGTGGCCTTGGCGCGAATTTCCAGGGCGTCGCGCAGCAGGGTCTCCTTCAGCTCCCGCTGTTGGCCCAGGGTGGCGCCTTCCTGCACCTGTTGCAGTTGCTGGCGGGCGTCGGAGGTATCCAGACCGATCTCCTCCCCGGTAGCCGCCTGGGCCTGGGCCAGATCCATCAACATGCGTTTCCATTCGATGCGTTCGTGGCGCCACAGGTCGCGGGAGAGGTCGGAGCGGGCCACCACTTCGCCGCAGAAGGTGTTCAGATCGTTCCAGGGCATGAGCCCGGCGGTAAGGGAGGCTTCGAGGCGTTCGAGGCTGTTGGCCACTTCCGGATCGCCGCCGCCCAGGGTTTGCAGGGTGGTCAGCAGGCGGGAGGGGAAGCCGTCGGGCATGGTGGAGGGGGTGGTGCTGCTGGTGAGGGCTTTGGCGAGGAGCTGCAGATCCTTGGCGATATCGCTCTTTTCGAGCTGGCGGCGACGGGAGATGTCGCGGGCCAGGTGGGAGACGATGGTTTGGCGGTCGCGGTCTCCTTCCAGACAGGGCAGAACCAGGCGTTCCAGGACTTCCACCAGGGTGTCGCGGAACCCGGAAACGGATGGGGCGCACGGATCCTGCACCAGCAGACGTTTGGCCAGGGCCAGGGCTTCTGCGGTGGAGGGGGGGGTGGTACGCAGGAGGTCGTAAAGCTCCTCGAAAGGATTTTGCCCCATGGATGCCGTCCAAAGTGGTGGCACAGGCCGTGGATAAACGGGGGTCCGGGGGGGCGAGCCCCCTCGGCGGGGTTTGGGGCAGCGCCCCAAGGTGTGGCCGTGGCTTTTTCCGTAGGCGGTCCGCTGTGCCAAGGGAAGACGGACAGCCGATCTCTTGCACGGAGCGTGAGGACCGCAGCGGACCGCCGGGGGGGCAAGGGGGGGCCTTATCCCCCCATCCGTTTGCGGAGTTGCCACCTGCAACAAAGCGTAGGGGTGAACACGGTCTTTTGAGCGGATACGGTTAGGGGGAAAACGCGCTTTTGCCTTGCCGGCGCGTTCAAGGATGGGGGGATGAGACCCCCCCTTGCCCCCCCGGCGGTCCGCTGCAACAGAGTCAGCCGGTGCGAGGGATCGGCTGTTACGCTTTCGTTCGGTGCAGCGGACCGCTACGGCCACGTCAACGACCACACCTTGGGGCGCTGCCCCAAACCCCGCCGAGGGGGCTCGCCCCCCGGTCCCCCGCCTACTCCGTCTCCCCCCGCTTACCGCTTGCTCTCTTCCTTGGCCCCGCCCACCAACGGGTGCGGATAATGAGCCCGCGCCGTCTTGGGCTCCAGGAACTGCGACACCCGCACCAACTCCACTCCACGCCCCTTCAACCCCGGCAACCACGACTTCAAGGCACTCAACGTCGCCGGATAGGGATGCCCGATGCCCACCGCCTCCCCATGCTTGCGGGCCTGATTCTCCAAAATGGCCAACTGCTTCAATATCTCCCCTTCCTGGGGAACGTTATCCAGAAAGACATCCCGACTGGCATAAGCCACCTGATGCGCCGCCGCCATCGCCGTGCCCACCGAGGCCGGACTGGTGCGACTGTCCACAAAGAACAATCCCCTCGGCTTGAGCAGCGACATCACCTTGGCCATGACGCGACGATCCCCCGTCAGCTTGGAGCCCATGTGATTGTTGATGCCGACCACCTCAGGAAACGACTTCAAATTGGTGGTGAGTATCTTCTCGATCTCCGCATCCGACATCCCCGACAACAAGGCCCCCGGTCCCGGCTTCAACTTGGGATAGCCCTTCGGCTCCATGGGCTGATGCAGAATCACCTCCCGTCCCGACTCTTTCCCCGTGGAAGCCACCCTGCGGGAGTAATCCCCCCCCGGCAGAACCGCCAGGGTCAGATCCGCCGGCAATTTGGCAATGGCCATGGAGACCGGACCGTTATAGCCCAAATCGTCGATGATCACCGCCACACGACCCTGACCTTTGACCACCGGCCCGAAACCATCCTTGGTCTGCGGCGGGGGTGCATGACGCTCCTCGGCGAAATGCTCCTCGTAAACGATCGTCGGGGCAGCCGACTCGTCCGGATGCGCCTCCTCCCTGGCCACTTCCGCAGGCTTCGGGGGCGCCACCTCCTTGACGGGAGGATGGGTGGGCGACTCCTTGACGACCGCCGTGGCCGCACCCGGTTTTTCCCCGGGTTTGCTCTCCGTCACCGCAGGCGCGGGAGCCGGACTTGCGGGGTCGGAGGCGGGAGTCCCGCTTTGACCCGGTTTGGTTTCGGAAGATTTGGCCTCGGCCGGCTTGACCTCGGTCGGCTTGACCTCCGCCGGTTTGACATCCGCCGGTTTGGCTTCGGCAACAGCCGGAGCCGGGGCTTCGGCCTTCTTGTCCGTGGTCGCTTTGCTCTCCTTGGCCGGCGCAGCCGCCTTGACCTCGGGGAGATCGGTTTTGGACTCGACGGCCGATGCGGAGGGTGCTGTCTCGGCTTCCAGTTCGTCGGTCATGCGAATGACCACGGCATGCCGTTTGGCCGCGGGCGGTGGTGGTTCGTTACGGGCGGTCACTTCGGGACGCGACAGTCCCGGCAACGGCGCCAGCGGACCCGTGTCCGGCTGGGTCACCCGGTGGAAAACCCATCCCGCCAGCACCCCCGAGGCCAACAAGGCCATCAGCCAGCCGAGGCGATGCCACAGGGGAGTCTTGTCGCGTCGATGCGGTAGGGGCTCGGTTTCGATATCCTCCTCCGACTCCGCATCGTCCCACAGCGAACCGGGAGCCTGCGGGTTCTCTTTCCCGGAGGATTTGTCCCGCGCCATCGACTTCTTGTCTTCCGTGCCGTCCTTCATCGTACCAGCCACCCGGTCCCCCGCCTGTTCAATCCATGTCCCCGATCACGGTTCTTCCTTGGTGGAACCGGGGAATGGCTTGCCGTTGCGACGGTTGAAGACCTGATAGCCACGCAGCAGATCCAGCGCCCTCTGCAACTGATAGTCGTCCTTGCTGCGACCGGTGATGCGGTCGTAATTGGCCCGCTCTTTTTCCTGATCGACTTCCGAACCCTCGCCACCTTCCGGTTTGGCCGGAGGGGGCGTGACTTCCGGTGCGGGGGAGCGCTTCTCCTTCTCCTTGGCCTTCTCCTTGTTGTTGGCCGGATCGCCCGCGCCTTCGAGATGGCCCTTGAGATCGGCCTCGGTACGATGGGGTTGGGTGGCGCGGGCGTTGCCGATCACCCGATCCTCCACCACGATGTCGGGCACGATGCCCTTGGCCTGAATGGAACGGCCATTGGGGGTGAAGTACTGGGCGGTGGTCAGACGCAGCCCGGAACCGTCCATCAGGGGGAAGATGGTCTGCACGGAACCCTTGCCGAAGGAATGGGTTCCCATGATGACGGCCCGTTTGTGATCCTGCAGCGCCCCGGCGACGATTTCGGAAGCGGAGGCGGAACCCTCGTTGATCAGCACCACGATGGGAGCCGTTTCGAGCAGATCACCCGGTTGGGCATCGAAGGACATGTCCTTGCCGGGAATGCGCCCTTTGGTGAAGACGATGCTGCCATCTTCCAGGAAGGCGTCGGCCACCTGCACCGCCTGATCCAGCAAACCGCCCGGATCGTTGCGCAGATCCAGAACCAGACCGTTGAGATAACCGCCGCTCTGTTTTTCCAGCTCCTCGACCGCCTCTTTCAGCAGGGGGAAGGACTGTTCGTTGAACTGGGTGATGCGCACATAGCCGATCTTGCCGTCTTCGATGCGCCATTTGACGGAGCGCACCTTGATGACCGCACGGGTCAGGGTGAAGGTCAGGGGTTTGGGCTCGTCCTTGCGCATCACGGTCAGGGTGATGTTGGTGCCCGGCTTGCCGCGCATGCGTCGCACCGCTTCCATGAGATCCATGTCCTGGGTCTCTTCGTTGTCGATGCGCACGATGAGGTCGCCCGACTTCATGCCGGCTTCGAAAGCGGGGGTGCCCTCGATGGGCGCCACCACCTTGACCGCGCCGTCGCCCCGGGAGATCTCGATGCCCAGTCCGCCGAACTCGCCCCGGGTATCGACCTTCATCTCGCGGTAGTTTTCCGGCGTCAGGAAGGAGGAGTGGGGGTCCAGGGTCTTGAGCATGCCCTGAACGGCGCCGTAGAGCAGCTTCTCCTGGTCCACCTCCTCGACGTAGTTCTGCTTGATCATGTTGTAAACGTCGGAAAAGACCTTGATCTTTTCATAGGCGATGGAGCCGACCGCCATGACATTGCCCACGGCCACGTGCATGCCGACGACAACCAGAACGGCGGTCAGCCCGGCGAGCCAGAATCGATGCCCTGTGATGAACCTCTTCATGTGTCTTTCCCGTTCCTTGGTCTTTTCCAGACGAACTATCGCAGGTGAGCCAACCATGTCGGAGGGTTGGACGCTTCACCGTTGAAGCGGATTTCGAAATATAAACCGGATTCGCCTTCCAGGGAACCGGTATTACCCGTTTCAGCCACACGTTCCCCCTCTTCGACCCAGTCACCCGGCGCCACCAGGAGTCGCTGGTTGTGTCCGTAAAGGGAGAAGGTCTGGTCTCCGTGATTCAGTATAACGATCAAACCGAAGCCGCGAAACCAATCCGCGAAGACCACCTGCCCCCGAAAGATGGCGCGTACCGCCACACCGTTCTGCAACGGGAAGAACCAGCCGGGATTGCGGGCCTGTCCCTTGCCGGGTACCGGGGGTTCCAGCTTGCCCCGATGATCCGTGATGTGGCCGAAGGAGGCGTTGCGCACCAGGGCGGGGGCATCGTCGCTGGCTTCGCCCAGACGATCCACCAGCCCGCTGAGGCGATCCCGCGCCGCCTTGAGTTCGGCCACATGGAGATCGAGCAGGGAACGACGCTCCCGCACCTGCTTGAACAGCGCCTCCCGCTCCGCCTGCCGCTGCTTCCAGCGCTCCTCCTCGACCTTCAGGTCGACTTCGGCGGTGCGCAGTTCCCGCAGTTGCGCCGCCTGTTGCGACAACGACTGCCTCAAACGGTTGAGCCCTTCCACATGGGTCCGGGTCCGGTCCTTGCGGGCCTGCAGCAGATAGCCCAGATAGTGCAGGCTCTGACGCATGTGGGTGGCATTCTCCTGGGAAAAGGCGATCTTCAGGGGGCCTTCCGATCCCAGTCCCTGCAGCAGTCGCAGGTCCATGCCCAACTGACGCCAGTTGCGGCTCAGACGCTGGCGCATCTCGGCAATCTCTTTTTCGGCCTGACGCACCTCTTCGCGCGATTTGCCGGCGCGTTCGCTCAACTCCTCGCGGCGGTGACGCGCCTCGGCCAGCTTCTGGTCCAGCCGTTCCAGATCCCCCAGCAGGGAGCGCTCCTCACCCCGGGTCTGCTCCAGATTGTCCTGTTCCTGTTTGAGTTTGTTCAACACCTCCCGCAGGTTCGGATCCTCTTTGGGAACCGCAGGCGCACCCGCCACGACCGGCACGGTCAGCAGGCTGCAAAGCATCAGTACCGGAAGGATGCGCCGCATGGTCATTTCGGGTCCGTGAACGTGACCAGGGAGGTGCCGCTCATCGCTTCCGGCCGGGGCAGATCCAGCAGGGTGAGAATCGTCGGCGCCACGTCGCAGAGCAGCCCGTCGCGCAGGCGGGCGGGCCGTCCCAGATAGAGCAGCGGCGCGGGATTGTTGGTGTGAGCCGTATGGGGCTGTCCCGTTTCCACCTCCACCATCTGATCGGCATTGCCGTGGTCGGCGGTGATCAGCATCTCCCCGCCGACGGCCTGAATCGCCTTGTGGATCTCCCCCAGACAGCCATCCACGGTTTCGATGGCCTGCACGGTGGCGGGAATGCGCCCCGTATGGCCCACCATGTCGGGATTGGCGAAGTTCACCAGAATGAAGTCGTAGTTCTGCTCGTGAATGCGCTCCACCACCGCCTCGGTCAGTTCCCGCGCCGACATCTCCGGTTTGGCGTCGTAGGTGGCCACCTTGGGGGAGGGGATCATGAGGCGATCCTCTCCGGGGAAGGGGGCCTCGATGCCGCCGTTGAAGAAATAGGTGACGTGGGCGTACTTTTCGGTTTCGGCGGCGCGAAGCTGCTTGAGACCGTTGCGGGCCAGAACGCCGCCCAGCAGCTCATCCAGGGATTCCGGCGGGAAAGCCACCCGGATGCCGGAGAGGGTGTCGTCGTAGCGGGTCATGGAAAAGACCGCTGCGAGGGCGGGACGCACCGGACGGGCAAAGGCCCGGAAGCTTTCGTCGTCGTCGAGCAGGGCGTGACAGATCTCCCGGGCGCGGTCGGCGCGGAAGTTGAGCAGCAGCAGCGCGTCGCCGTCGGCGAGGCTCACCGGCTGGGATTTGGGCTGACGGATGCGGGTGGGTCGCACGAATTCGTCATCTTCGCCCCGGGCGTAGGCGGCTTCCACCGCGGCGAGGGCGTTCTCCTCTTCCAGTCCTTCGCCCCGGGTGTAAAGATCGTAGGCCAGTTGCACCCGATCCCAGCGTTTGTCCCGATCCATGGCGAAGTAGCGACCGCAGACCGTGGCGATGCGTCCCGCGCCGAGCCGGTCCAGCCCCTCCTGCAGCGTGGTCAGGAACGCGCGGGCCGAGCGGGGCGGGGTGTCGCGTCCGTCGAGTACGGCGTGGATCAGGATCTTTTTCAGTCCCGCTTCCCGTGCGGCCTGCACCACGGCCAGAAAGTGGTCCTGGTGAGAGTGTACCCCCCCCGGAGAGAGCAATCCCCAGAGATGCACCGTCCCTTTGACGCCTCCGGCGACCTCGAAGGTGGCTTGCAGCGCCTTGTTGCTCTGCAGGGCTCCCGACTCCATGGCCAGATTGATGCGGGTCAGATCCTGATAGACCACCCGTCCGGCCCCGAGGTTCATGTGTCCCACCTCGCTGTTGCCCATCTGCCCGGCGGGCAGCCCGACGTGCAGGCCGCTGGTGCGCAGCAGGGCATGGGGGCGGGTGCGCCACCATTCGGAAAAATACGGGGTGCGGGCCTGCCGGATGGCGTTATGGGTTGCGTCGTCGCGCATGCCCCAGCCGTCGAGGACCACCAGGATCAAGGGCCTGGGTCGTGACATGGCTCAATGGACTCCCTTGGCGTTGAAGAAGGCCTTGTAGTTCACGTCGTGCAGGTTGATATGGGAAAAAAGCCAGTCCAGCAGCATGATACGTAAATCCGAGGAGAAGAGGATAGTGCGTTGTTGACGGCACTGCTCCTGAAAGTGACGAATCTGCTCCGACAGGGCCCGATGTTGCTCCCGGTGGGCGTTGTGGTCGGGATAGCCGTGTTGAGCCATCAACTCCTCTTCCTCGCGGAAGTGGGTCCGGGTGTACTCCGCGAGGTCCGACAAAATCTGTTCCATGCCCTGCCAGTCCCCGGCAGTCGGTTTGCGCCGAAAGATCTCCTCCACCATGGCATGGGCCTTGATGATGAGGTCCAGCAGGTGGGCATGGGAGGCATTGAAACGTTCCACACCCACATCCCGCAGACGTTGATGCAGGGTATCGCGACAGGTGGCGGATTCCGTCATGATCTCCTCTCCGTTGCCGATACGGCGTTTCCCCTCCGGTGACTTGGGAAGCTATTCGAAATAACGTGTGCGGATTGCGCCGGATTTTGGTTCATCTGCAAGGCGCGAGAAGGGGCGCCCAGGTCGATGTGTAACCCTTCTCGCAATGCCGCAGGTGAGCCACAAGACAAGCAAGACGTGCACGTTATTTTGAATAGCCTCCTTAGGGCGTGTTGACATTCACCATCTTTTGGTCCCTGGCCGCGTTGCAATCCGGTTCGGAATGCTCATGTAGGCGAGCTACACTCCGCTTCCTCACCGTCTTGCGCCTTGCCGGGAACCAAAATCCGGCAAATGTCAACACGCCCTAGGGCGTGTTGACATTCACCATCTTTCGGCCCCTGGCCGCGTTGCAATCCGG
>JADGAQ010000094.1 GCA_015231925.1 Magnetococcales bacterium | reverse complement strand
CTCCGCCCCGAACCCCGCCGGGGGGGATAATCCCCCCCGGACCCCCGTATGACTTGCTCCATATCACTGCGCCGCCTGCTCACGCAAGGTACGGATGGCCTCGGCATAATCGCCGCTGCCGAAAATGGCGGATCCCGCCACGAAAACATCCGCACCCGCCCGCGCCACCGCCGCAATGGTCGACGCATTGACCCCACCATCCACCTCCACTTCAATGCTCCGACCGGAAGCCTCCACCAACCGACGCACCGCCGCAATCTTGGGCAATACCGAAGGAATGAAACTCTGACCACCGAAACCGGGATTGACACTCATCAGCAACACCAGATCCACCCGATGCAACACATGCTCCAGACAAGCGACCGGCGTACCGGGATTGAAAGCCAACCCCGCCCGAGCCCCCCCTTCCCGAATCATCGACAAGGCCCGGTCGAGATGAGACGTGGCTTCGGCATGAATGGTCACCAGATCGGCCCCACTCTCCAAAAACGCCGCGAGCATCGGCTCCACCGGCGTGATCATCAGATGCACGTCCAGAGGCTTGCCGCTCACCTTCTTCAACGCCGCCACCACCGGCGGACCAATGGTCAGATTGGGCACGAAATGACCATCCATGACATCCACATGGATGTAATCGGCACCCGCCGCCTCCACCAGACGGATCTCCTCCCCCAAACGGGCGAAATCCGCCGAAAGTATGGATGGCGCGATACGAATCATCATTCCTCTCCCCGGGCCAGCAGACGCAAACGCGCAATCCGCTCCCCCACCTCCGGATGGAGGTCGAACAGGTTGAACAGGGGCTCATCCCGCACGGGATGAACAATGAACTGGCTGGACACGGTGGGAAACTGGGCCAGAGGCAACGACTCCTGGGAATAATCCGCCAGTTTTTCCAAGGCGTCGGCCAACCACGACGGATTGCGGCACAACCGCGCCCCCTCTTCGTCGGCAGCATACTCCCGAGCCGGATCGATGAGACGACGCAGCAAACCGGCCGCTCCGGGCCACAGCACCGTTTGACCGGGACCGATGGCCAGCGTGGTCAACACACCGGCCAACAACGCACCGCTGCTGCCGATCAGGGTATCCCGCCGGGCGATATGAACCAGCTCGTGGGCCAGCACACCCGCCAACTCCTCCCGGTTCAGACAGCGCAACAGACCACGGGTCACCGCCACCGCTCCCAGAAAAGGGATGGGGCCGACGGCCAGGGCATTGGGCGCGCCATTCTCGATGAGAAATATGGACGGAACGGGCATGCCGCCGTGACGGGCCAGCTCCGTGACGATCTCCCGCAACGTGGTCTCTTCCCGCGCCTTCAGGGGACGCGCCCCCAGCAGGGTCAGCAGAATCGATCCACCGAACCAGTAAAGCAGCAGCGACAGGGCCAGCCCCAGGAAAAGCCCCACCAGCAGACCATCGAAACCACCGAAAATCTGCCCCGTCAGCAGCAGAACGAAGGTCAGGGCCGAAAACAGCAGCAGGGAGAGCTGTCGGTTCAGCATGGCTGCAGCCTGTCCCCCTCCTTCAGAGGACGGCCCCGCAGCCACTCCCCGGCCGACAGACGCCGTTTCCCCGCCGGCTGCACCTCCGTCAAAACCAGGGAACCTTCGCCGCAGGCCACCTCCGGTCCGTCGGCGTGCAGGGCCGTCACCGTTCCCGGCGGCCCGCCGTTCCGCCCCGGGCGACAGCCCAAGACCTTGAGACGCTCCCCCTTCAACCCGGTTCGCGCACCGGGCCAGGGCGAAAGAGCCAGAATGCGACGGCGCTCCTGCAGAGCATCGTTTTCCCAAAGCAGGATCTCATCCCCCGCCGTGAGCTTTTCGGCATAGGTGACGCCCTCCTCCGGCTGGATTCGGGGAGTGATGCCGCCGCGTTGCAAAGCTTCGACGGTTTCGGCCAGCAACTCCCCTCCCCCTTTGGCCAAACGATCGTGCATTTCCCCGCCGCTTTCATCCCCGTGAACCGGCCACACCCGCCGGGACAAGATCGGACCGGTGTCCAACCCCGCCTCCATGGCCATGATGCTCACGCCCAACATCGCGTCCCCGGCCAACAGGGCCCGCTGGATGGGAGCCGCCCCCCGCCAGCGGGGCAACAGCGAGGCATGGACATTCACACAACCGTGCAGGGGCAATTCCAGAACCTCCCGTGGCAGAATGCGGCCATAAGCCACCACCACGATCAGATCGGGCCGCCACTCCCGCAGCCGGGGCAGCACCTCGGGATCCTTCATGCGGGCCGGTTGCAACACCGGAAGGCCGTGGGCCGACGCCAGCTCCTTCACCGGCGGAGCCGCCAGACGCAGGCCCCGCCCCGCGGGACGATCCGGCTGGGTAAAGACGCCGACCACCTCATCGGGGCCCGCCAGCAGCGCCTCCAGGGTGGGCACGGCGAAGTCCGGCGTGCCCATGAAAACCACCCGCCAGGACACGACTAGCGCCCCTCTTCCAACTGCCGCTTGCGCAGACGACGCAAGACCATCTCCCGTTTCAGGCGGGAGATGTGGTCGATGAACAGGATACCATCCAGATGATCGATCTCGTGTTGCAGACAGATGGCCAACAGCCCTTCCGCTTCCAGATACAGGGGATTGCCCTGGCGATCCAGGGCCTTCACCGTGATGGAGGCGGCTCTGGCCACTTCGTAGATGGTTTCGGGAACGGAGAGGCAGCCCTCTTCGTAGGTGGTAACGCCATCCCGGACGATGATCTCCGGATTGGCCAGAAACAGGGGATTGGGGGGTTCCATCTCCCGTTTGTTGGCCACATCCACCACGATGACCCGGCGCAGCACCCCCACCTGGGGCGCCGCCAGGCCGATACCGGGAGCGGCGTACATGGTTTCCAGCATGTCATCCATCAAACGTCGTACCGATCCATCCACTTCCAGAACGGGCAGGGATTTCTGTTTCAGACGTTTGTCCGGAGCGGTCAATATGGTCAATCTGGCCATCCTCGTCCTCGTTCGCTGCACGGGTCCATTATCCGCTTAGAGAGATACCGACCCCTGAAAATTCACTGCCTGCCTTTCAATATTTTGCCTTTAAAGTATCAAAAAAAGAAAATGTTTTGAATTTATTTTTATTCATTAAAAGATAAAAAAGGTCAAAGGATAGAACATTTTCTTTTTTTGATACTTTAAAGGCAAAATATTACAAGAAATTATAAGGATCGATATCGACTTCCAGACGAATGCGCGGATTCAGCAACTCTTTGGCTCGCAGCAACACCCCCTGCACCGCTTTCTGCACCACACCATCCTCGCCCCCGCCCTTGATCAGCAATTGCCAGCGGAAGCGGTTGCGCAGGCGAAAAATCGGCGCCTGGGCCGGCCCCAGGAACACCACCCCCGGCCATTGCGGCAAACGGGCCTTCAAACGCACCACGAAGGCCTCCCCGTCCGCCTGCCAGGCCGACGAAACCCGCAACAGGGCCAGCCGCACGAACGGAGGATAACCGCACTCCTGACGCACGCTCAACTCCTGAGCGGCAAACCCCTCCACATCGCCCGACAGCGCCGCCTGCAAAGCGTAGTGCGCCGGATCCCAGGTCTGGATCAACACCCGGCTCGGACTCCCCTCCCGCACCTCCCGCCCGGCCCGACCCGCCACCTGTTTCACCAGTTGAAAGGTGCGTTCCCCGGCGCGGAA
This sequence comes from Magnetococcales bacterium, assembly GCA_015231925.1. Taxonomy (NCBI): domain Bacteria; kingdom Pseudomonadati; phylum Pseudomonadota; class Magnetococcia; order Magnetococcales; species Magnetococcales bacterium. Next base: position 11,875 of record JADGAQ010000094.1, on the reverse strand, counting down.
ATCGGGCAGACACAGGGTGGTCTCCGCCTGCACGATGCCCACCAGCTCCAATCCCGGGAAATGGTGCCCCTTGGCCACCATCTGCGTGCCGATCAGCAGATCGATCCCCCCGACGCGAAACGCCTCCAGGGTGGCTTCCAGATCCACCTGCCCCTGCCCCACCGCATCCCGATCCAGACGCGCCACCCGCGCCGTCGGAAAGGTGGCCCGCACCTCCCCCTCCAGTTGCTCCGTACCCGGTCCCATGGGACGCAGAGACAATTGCCCGCAAGAGGGACAAACATCCACGGGTGGTTGCCGGAAATCGCAATAATGGCAAATCAATTGTCGCTTTTCCCGATGCAGCGTCAAGGAGACCGAACAGTTCGGGCACCCGAAGGTATAGCCGCACAGGGTACACAGCACGGTGGGAGAAAAACCGCGTCGATTGAGAAACAGCAGCGCCTGACGCCGTCGGGCCAGCACCGCGTCGATGCCCTGGCGCAACGGCAGGCTCAACAGCCCACCGGGACGATCCGGAACCTGATGCTCCTTGCAGCGCAGATCCACCAGCTCCATGCGGGGCGGCAACGCCCCGGTGGCGCGACGGGTGAGCCGCAGATGGCGGAAACGTCCCCGCCGCACGTTGACCAGCGTTTCCATGGAGGGGGTGGCGCTGCCCAGCACCAGCACCGCCTTCTCCTGCCTGGCCCGCACCACCGCCATGTCGCGACCGTGATAGGGAACCCCCTCCTCCTGTTTGTAGGAGGGTTCGTGTTCTTCGTCCACGATGATCAGCGACAGACGGGCAAACGGGGCGAACAGGGCGCTGCGCGCCCCCACCACCACCCGCGCCTCACCCCGGCGAATGCGGTGCCAGTGATCGAAACGGGAGCGGGGCGTCAGGCCGGAGTGCAAGACCGCCACCCCTTCCTGGAAACGGGCCAGGCAGCGTCCCACCAACTGGGGCGTCAGGGCGATCTCCGGCACCAGCAGCAGCGCCTGCCCCCCCAAAGCCAGACACTGCTCCACCGCCAGGAAATAGACCTCCGTCTTGCCCGAGCCCGTCACCCCCTCCAGCAGGAAAGGGGCATAACCGCCCTGCCGCAGCGCCTCTCCCAGGGTGGCGGCACAAACCGCCTGTTCATCGGTCGGCACCACCGGGGCGGAGAACTCGCCCCAGGCGGTCGTCACCTCCGGCGCCGTTCCGGCGCGGTGCCGATGACGGGGTTGCCAGTCTTCCACAACGTCGATCAAACCCTGTCGGACCAGGGAAGTCAGGCGTCCCGTCAATCCCACGCGACCGCACTTGGTCACCAGGGTCTCTTCGGCCAAGCCCGGCTTGCGGGCCAGAAGGGCTTCCGCCAGACAGCGTTCCCCCGGCGTCAACCCCTCCGGCAGCCGCCGCTCCCCCAGCCACCGGTAATGGCGTTTGCGTTCGTGCCCCAGAAAGGAGGGCAACGCCACCTCCACCACACGACCGATGGGTTGCAGATAGTAGCGGGAGATCCACTCCAGCATGGCCCGCAGCCCCTCCCCCATCAGGGGTTCGGCGTCGAGAAGGTCCACCAGCTCGCGAATCTCCCCTTCGGACCAGCCGGGTTGATCCCCCACCCGCCACACCACGCCGGTGCGCCAGCCGCGCCCCATCGGCACCAGCACCGGACAGCCGGGCAGACACTGATCCACCAGAAACGCGGGAATCCGGTAACTGAACAGATGGGGCAACGGAACCGGCAAGGCCACTTCCGCAAACCGGGAGGGAGCGGCGGCGACCTCGTTCACCGCCTTCAGGATACCGCCGCCACCACCGCCTGGACCACCTCCTCCTGCTGGGCCGCGGTCAGAAAAGGATGCATCGGCAGGGAAAGCACCTCCCGCGCCGCCTGGGAGGCCACGGGGAAAGCCTCTTCGCCGTATCCCAGATCCTGCTCCAGATCGGTGAACACCGGCTGGCGATGCAACGGAACCGGATAATGCACCGCCGTGGGAATACCCGCCTGCTTCAACCGCTCGGCCACCTGATCCCGGTTGGGCACGCGAATGGTGAATTGGGAAAAAACGCTGCGATTATAGGGACGGATATTGGGCAGACGCACCTTGCCGGCAAGTCCGGCCATGTACCGCTGCGCCACCTCCTGCCGACTGGCGATTTCCGCTTCGAAATGGGGCAGCTTGGCCAGCAGAATGGCGGCCTGAAGGGTGTCGAGACGCCCGTTGATACCCACCATGGCATGGCGATACCGGGCTGCCTGACCATGTTCGCGAATGATGCGCAGCTTTTCGGCCAATGCCGCATCGGAGGTGAAGACCATGCCGCCGTCCCCGTAACATCCCAGGGTTTTGGCCGGGAAGAACGAGGTGGCCCCCGCCTGACACAGCGAACCGGAGTATTGCCCGTGACTGGTGGCCCCCAGGGATTGGCAGGCATCTTCCATGACATGCAGCCCGTGGCGGGCGGCAATGGCGTTGATGGCGTGAAGATCGGCGCACTGCCCGAAGAGGCTGACCGGCAGAATCGCCCGGGTGCGCGGCGTGATGGCGGCTTCGATGCGGGCGGGATCGATATTGAGGGTATCCTCCTCCACGTCGACGAAAACCGGTTTGGCCCCTTGCGCCACGATCACTTCGGAAGTGGCGATGAAGGTGAAGGGTGTGGTGACGACCTCGTCACCCGGACCGATGCCCCAGGCCATCAGAACCGCACGCAAACTGTCGGTTCCCGAGGAGAAGCCCACGGCCTGTTCGGTGCCGACATAAGCGGCCAGAGCCTGTTCCAGGGACTTCACCTGGGGACCGTTGATGAATTGGGCCGATTCGACCACCTCCCGGATGGCGGCGTCGATCGCCTCCCGATAGGCTTGGTATTGGGCCCGCAGGTCGATGAACTGCATAATCACCCCCTGTCGAAGGGTAAGGGCATGCGCCCGAAAAAGACTTCCGTGGCAGGGCCCGTCATATAGAGCGCTCCCTCCTCACTCCAGCGAATCGCCAACTCTCCGCCATCCAGTCGCACCACCACCTCCCGCTCCACCCGATGGTGCAGCATGGCCGCCACGGCCACGGCGCAGGCTCCGGTACCACAGGCCGGCGTGATGCCCACACCGCGCTCCCAAACACGCATGCGCACCGTGGCGCGGTCGATCACCTGGGCAATTTCCACGTTGGTGCGTTTGGGAAAGGCGGCATGATGTTCCACCAGAGGTCCCACTTCCTGCAAGGGAAACCCTGTCACGTCGTCACAAAAGTGGACGACATGGGGATTGCCCATGGAGACGGCGGTCAGAAGCAGCGTGTGCCCCGCCACCGACAGTGGTTGATCGAAAACCGGTCCCGGCCAGATGGTGGGAATGCGCAGCCCATCCAATTCCGGCCTCCCCATGTTCACTTCCACCCGGTCGTCGTCCAGCAGACGGGGACGAATCACGCCGGCCAACGTTTCGATGGGGACGACCGGCAAGGTCAGATTCCGATGCCGCCGCAAATAGAGCGCCACACAACGCACCGCGTTGCCGCACATCTCCGCCTGGGAACCATCGGCGTTGTAAATACGCATGCGCACGGTGCAGGAGGCCTCCCGCGGGGGACTCAACACCACCACCTGATCACAGCCCACCCCGAAACGACGATCGGCAATCCGGGCCATCCAGGCCGCTTCGGGCTCTTGCCTCCCCTCCGAGAAGTCCAGCAGGACAAAATCGTTGCCCAGACCGTGCATCTTGAAAAAGGGGAGTGAACCGGTCCGGGTCGTGGTCATCCGAGGATATCGGGAGCGGGTTGTTCCAGGGCCAAAAGATCGTTCAGCGTCTCCCGCCGGCGCACCACATGGAACCGGTCCCCCTGCACCAGCACCTCCGCCGCGCGGGGCCGGCTGTTGTAGTTGCTGCTCATGGAAAATCCGTAGGCCCCCGTGGAACGCACCGCCAGCAATTCGCCCTCCCGCATCAGCGGCATCAGGCGATCCCGGGCGAAGAAGTCCCCCGATTCGCAGACCGGGCCCACCACATCCGCCACCACCTCTTCACGCCCCTCCACCGGCGTCACGGGCAGCACCTGGTGATAGGCGTCGTAAAGCACGGGCCGCATCAGATCGTTCATGCCGGCATCGGTGATGAAGAAGTGGCGTTCCCCGCTGACTTTGACGTACTCCATCCGCGCCACCAGAATGCCGGCATTGCCGACGATGGCCCGCCCCGGCTCCACCACCAGCAGGTGGTTCAAGCCCTCCAGCTCCCGTTCCATGGCCTCCGCCAACTCGGCGGGCATGGGGGTGATTTCGCCGGCCACGTAAGGAATGCCCAGTCCGCCGCCCAGATCCAGCACCTGCAGGGCGATGCCCTGGCGTTCCAGTTGCTCCAGCAGGGTGCGCACCTTTTGCAGCGCCTCCACGAAGGGAGCCACCTTGGTCAACTGGGAGCCGATATGGCAGTCCAGACCGACCACGTCCAGATGAGGCAGGCTTTTGGCCAGGCGATAGACTTCCGCGGCCTCCTCGTGGGGAATGCCGAATTTGCTGCGTTTGAGCCCGGTGGCGATGTGGGGATGGGTGCGGGGATCGACATCGGGATTGACCCGCAGCGAGATGGGCGCCTTCACCCCCCGGGACCGGGCCACGTCGTTGAGGCGATGCAGCTCCGGCACGCTCTCCACGTTGAACAGACGCACCCCGTACTCCAGCGCCTCGTCGATCTCCCGGCGGCTTTTGCCCACCCCGGAGAAGACCACGCGCCCGCCGGGACACCCCACCCGCCGGGCCCGCTCCAGCTCACCCCCCGAAACGATGTCGAGACCGGCGCCATGACGCACCAGAAGGTCCAGAATCGCCAGATTGCCGTTGGCCTTGACGCTGTAGCAAATCAGGGCTTCGCGCCGGGAGAAGGCCTCCTGAAAGGCTTTGAGATGCCGCAGCAAGGTGGCGGCGGAGTAGCAATAGAAGGGTGTGCCCACCGCCTCCGCAATCCGGGAGACCGGCACCTCTTCGCAATGAAGCCCGCTGTCGCGGTAATGGAAATGATCCATGGGGATGCGATCTCCTCAGGTTGGGGAGCGACTCCCGGAATGGATCAATCCCGGTTCCGATGCGGGGGCGGTATCGTGCTGAGCTTTTTTGGGCAGATAGAGGTCACCCTTGTATCCGCAGGAAGAGAGCCCGCTCCCTGCAACACAAAGGAGAACCAGCCAGAATACGGATCGGATAGTCAACGAAACCTCCCCAAAAACCCACAGTAATCAGACCGGAGCGGCAATTTTGCCATGTGGACCGGCAGGCGGCAATACCTGGCAAGGCGTTGCCGGAAGAAAGGGGAATCGCAGTCCGTTCAACGAGATCCGGGGGTTCGGAGAGGATGACCTCCTCCGAACCCCGCATCCGATACGCCGACGTTTCGTCACTGACTACCCAGCAGGCGCAGATTCACCAACATTTTCGCCTCGACCAAGGCCTCCCGTACCGTGGCGAAGGCCGTGCCTCCGAAAGCCTCCCGCGCATTGACCGAGTTGAGGACGGTCAGAGACGCCTTCACATCCGCAGCGATGCGTCCATCCACCGCCTGCATCGCCTCCAGCGGCAGTTCGTCCAGACCGATCCCCTGTTCCCAGGCCTGCTGCACCAGTTTGCCGGTAATGGCGTGCGCCTCCCGGAAAGGGATGCCCTTGCCCACCAGATAATCGGCCAGATCGGTCGCCGTGGCGTATCCCATGCGCGCCGAATGCAGCATGCGCTCCCGCTTGACATGAATGGCCGGAACCAGATCGGTAAAGGCGCGCAAACAGTCCAGAACCGTGTCCATGGCGTCGAAAAGCGGCTGCTTGTCCTCCTGCATATCCCGGTTGTAGGCCAGCGGCAACCCCTTCATCAAGGTCAGCAGACTCATCAGCGAGCCGATAACCCGTCCGCTCTTGCCACGCACCAACTCCGGAACGTCCGGGTTTTTCTTCTGCGGCATGATGGAGGATCCGGTGCAGAAGGCATCCCCCAGTTCGATGAAACCGAACAGCGGCGAACACCACAGGATCAACTCCTCGGCGAAACGGGAGAGATGCACCATCACCAGCGAGGCGGCGAAGACCGACTCCATGGCGAAATCCCGGTCGGAAACGGCATCGATGGAGTTGGCGCACACCCCTTCGAATCCCAACTCCCCGGCCACGCTCTCCCGATCGATGGGATAGGGGGTGCCCGCCAGGGCCGCCGCTCCCAGCGGCAGTTGATTGATGCGTCCGCGCACCTGCTCGAACCGCTCCGCATCCCGATGCAGCATCTCCACATAGGCCAGCAGATGGTGCCCCAGGCTGACGGGCTGGGCAATCTGCAGATGGGTGAATCCCGGAAGGATGGTCTCCACCTCCTGCTCGGCCAGATCGAGCAGATTGCCCTGCAACAGGATGATGCCGCGCTGAATCTCATCCACCCGACGACGCAACCAGAGACGCAGATCCGTGGCCACCTGATCGTTGCGGGAACGGGCGGTATGCAGCTTGCCCGCCACCGGACCGATCAACTCCTTCAGCCGGGTCTCCACATGCATGTGGATATCTTCCAGGGAGTCCTGAAAGGGCAGCTCGCCGCGATCCAGCTCGCCCCGAACCTGTTCCAGCCCGGCGATGATGCGTTGCGCCTCCTCGCCGGGAAGGACTCCCTGGCGGGCCAGCATGCGGCAGTGGGCCACCGAACCGGCGATATCCTCCCGGTAGAGCCTGGAATCGAAAGCGATGGAGGCCGAAAAGGCCTCCACGAACCGGTCGGTGGGTTGAGTGAAACGACCACTCCAGGGCTTGTCGTTCATGGACGGATGATCCTCACGTCCGCCCCAGCATGGCGGCAATGCGCATGCGCAACGCATTGAGCTTGATGAAGCCCCCGGCGTCGCGTTGATTGTAAGCCCCCTGATCGTCCTCGAAGGTGGCGATGTTGGCGTCGAAGAGGCTGTTTTCGGATTTGCGCCCCACCACGGTCACGCTGCCCTTGTAGAGTTTGACCCGCACCACGCCGTTGACCACGCTCTGGGAGGCATCGATGAGGGTTTGCAACAACTTGCGTTCCGGGCTGAACCAGTAGCCGTTGTAGATCAACGTGGCGTAGCGCGGCGCCAGTTCGTCCTTGAGATGGGCCACTTCCCGATCGAGGGTGAGGGACTCCATGGCCCGATGGGCCACGCCCAGAATAGTGCCGCCCGGCGTTTCGTACACGCCACGGGATTTCATGCCCACATAGCGGTTTTCCACCAGATCGAGGCGTCCGATACCGTTTTCACCCCCCAACCGGTTGAGCTGGGTCAAGAGAGTCGCCGCCGACATCACCTCGCCATCCAGGGCCACCGGATCGCCGCCCCGGAAGGTGATCTCCAGATAGCGGGCCTTGTCCGGCGCCTTTTCGGGCGAAACGCTCAACACGAACATCTCTTCGTCCGGCTCGTTCCAGGGATCCTCCAGCACCTTGCCCTCGAAGGAGAGGTGCAGCAGGTTGCGATCCATGGAGTAGGGCGTACCGCCCCGCTTGTCACGGGGCACCGGAATGCCGTGACGATCGGCGTAGGCGAAAAGCTTTTCCCGCGAGGTCAGATCCCACTCCCGCCAGGGGGCGATGACCCGGATGTCGGGCCGCAGGGCGTAGTAGGCCAGCTCGAAACGCACCTGGTCGTTGCCCTTGCCGGTGGCCCCGTGGGAGACGGCGTCGGCGCCCACGGCGTTGGCGATTTCAATCTGCTTCTGGGCGATCAGGGGACGGGCGATGGAGGTGCCCAGATGGTAACACCCTTCGTAGAGGGCGTTGGCCCGATACATGGGGAAGACGAAGTCGGCCACGAAGGTCTCCTTGAGATCTTCCACGAAGACCTCCTTGACCCCGAAGCGCAAGGCTTTCTGCCGCGCCTCTTCCAACTCCTCCCCTTGACCGAGATCGGCGGCGAAGGCCACCACCTCGCAATGATAGGTATCCTGCAGCCATTTGAGGATGATGGAGGTGTCCAGTCCGCCGGAATAGGCCAGCACCACTTTTTTTACAGTTTCAGCCATTGTTTTCGCTCCATGAAATGAACCAGGCTTCACTACTTTCCCTTCGCATTACCCAAAATCAACCATTCCAGAATGGCCTTTTGCACATGCAGCCGGTTTTCCGCCTCGTCCCAGACCACGGACTGCGGGCCGTCCAGCACGGCGTCGCTGGCCTCTTCGCCACGGTGGGCGGGCAGGCAATGCATGAACAGCGCATCGGGGGCCGCCAACGCCATGAGGGACTCGTCCACGCAATAGCCGGCAAAGGCCTGCAGACGCACGGCGCGCTCCTTTTCCTGCCCCATCGAGGTCCAGGTATCGGTCACCACCAGATCCGCGCCCCGCACCGCATCCCGGGGATCACGCAACACCTCGATGCGGGTCGAGGCGGGAGCCCCTGCCAGACATTGGGCTTTTTCCAGGAAATGCGGCTGGGGTTCATACCCCGCCGGACAGGCCATGACCAGTCGAAAACCGACGCGAGCCGCCGCCATGGCCCAGGAGTAGGCCATATTGTTGCCGTCCCCCACCCAGGCAACCCGCTTCCCCTTCAGGGAACCCCGCTTTTCCCGATAGGTGAAGAGATCCGCCAGAACCTGGCAGGGATGATAATCGTCGGAAAGCCCGTTGATGACCGGCACGGTGGCATGAAGGGCCAACTCTTCCACGATGGCGTGGGAATAGGTGCGGATCATGATGGCATCGACATACCGGGAGAGGACCCGGGCGCTGTCGGCGATGCTTTCGCCACGCCCGAGCTGCAGGTCACGGCTCGACAGGAACAGAGCGTGTCCTCCCATTTGAAACATGCCCGCTTCGAAAGAGACGCGGGTGCGGGTGGAGTTCTTCTCGAAGATCATGGCCAGGGTTCGCCCTTCCAGGGTCTTGACCACGCGCCCCTTGCGCTGCAGGCGTTTCAGCTTCGCCGTGCGGCGCAGAATGTCCTCCAGCTCTCCGGTGGAGATCTCTTCCAAGGTCAACAGGTGACGCAGATGTGCCCGCATGATCGTATCCAGAGAGAAAAAGCGATTAAAAGAGATCCGTCAATACATGGTCAAGCACGGCAACAGCCCGGTCGATCTCGTCGAAACTGACCGTCAGGGGAGGCAGCAACCTCAGGGTGGTGCCCATCTGGCAACTGACCAGCAATCCCCTGGAAAAGGCGATGGCCCGCACATCCTCGGCGGAAGCGTTCAACTCCACCGCCGCCATCAGGCCGCGTCCACGCACCTCCTTGACCAGTTTGTGCCGACTTTTGAGGGTCTGCAAACCGGCCATGAGCCGTTCACCCCGCAACACCACCCCGTCCAGAACGCCGTCGTCCAACAACGCTTCCAGGGTGGCGAGCGCCGCAGCGCAGGCCAGGGGACCGCCGCCGAAGGTGGAACCGTGGCTGCCGGGGGTGAAGGAGGCGGCAACGGCGGAGGTGGCCAGGCAGGCCCCCATGGGCACGCCGGAGGCGATGGCCTTGGACGCGGTCATGATATCCGGCTTGACGCTGCCCCACTGATGACACCACAGACGACCGGTACGCCCCATGCCCGTCTGCACCTCATCCAGCACCAGCAGCAGCGAATGCTTGTCGGCAATGGCCCGCAGAGCCTCCAGATAGCCCTCCGGCGGAATGTTGATCCCCGCCTCACCCTGTATCGGCTCCACCAGAATGGCGGCGGTATAGGGGCCAATGGAGCGCTCCAGCGCGGCGACATCGCCGAAGGGAACATGACGGAATCCGGGCAACAGGGGATCGTACCCCTGTTGGATCTTCTCCTGCCCGGTGGCCGACAGGGTGGCCATGGTCCGTCCGTGAAAGCTGTTGCAGGCCGTGATGATCTCGAAGCGACCGGGACGACCATGATCCTTCATGTATTTGCGCACCAGCTTGATGGCCGCCTCGTTGGCCTCCGCGCCGGAATTGCAGAAAAAGACCTGATCGGCGAAACAGGTCTCGGCCAGTCGTCTGGCCAGCTTCTCCTGCAAGGGGATGCGATAGAGATTGGAGGTGTGCAGCACCTTCCCGGCCTGGTCCCGGATGGCCGCCACCACCTTCGGATGGCAATGGCCCAGATTGTTCACGCCGATACCCGCCAGGAAGTCGAGATACTCCTTGCCCTCCTCGTCCCAAAGGCGCGTTCCCTCACCCCGCACGAAGGCAACCGGCATGCGGGCGTAATTACTCATCAAGGCGCCAAAGGGTTCGCTCATCATCCACTCCGGAAAAAGGCCAAAATTTTCTTTTTAAGCCATGCCTACGTCGTGATCAATGACCCATGACGAAAAAACCCGGCAAAATGCCGGGTTTTTCCCTGCCAACCGGTATGACGCGCTCCGGACAGTCCTCTCAGATGAAGAGAGTGATATCGGCTCCGTGAGCCACTTCGAAAAACCGCGCCGCACCGGCAAATTCCAGACCGTCGATCAGGTCCGAATGTTTGAAGTCGAAGAGATCCACCGTCATCTGACAGGCGATCATCTTGACCTCCGACTCGATGGCCATGTCCAGCAGATCCTGAATGCTGGCCACACCTTTCCGGGCCATCTTCTGTTTCATCATGGTGGTGGCCATGGCCTCCATTCCGGGCAGCGCCTGCACCAGCACCGGCATGGGAACCGGCATGGGCATGGCGGGATTGCCCAGAGGGGAGATTTTGAGATCCCGCTCCTTCTTCAGCACCTGCAACCCGTAAAAGGTCCAGAAGATATAGACCTCGTAGTCGAGTGCCGCTGCGGTAGTGGCCAGAATCAAGGGCGGATAGGCCATATCCAGGGTGCCCTTGGTGGCGATGATGGCCAGACGCTTGGACATGGCATCCCCCTAGGATTTGCGGATTTCGTAGTAGTAGACTCCGCTCGCTTCCGAAGCCTTCACCATTTGGTTGCCGGTTTGGGCGCAGAAGGATTCGAAATCCTTGGCCGAACCGGGATCCGTTGCTTCCACCGCCAGAATCTGGCCGGCTTCCATCTCTTTGAGTGCCTTCTTCGCCCGCAGAATGGGCAGAGGGCAGTTCAGACCTTTGGCATCCAGTGTCTTGTCAGCCATTCTTTCGACCTCCCGTTTTAGATCCTCGTGCAGGGCCCTGCAGCCACATGAATATCAGCTAATCCTGATACGCAACGGGTCAAGTTGCAAACAAAATTTTCCTGCTCCTATAATCAGGGCAGGTTCCGGCCATCGAAGGGTCTGCCGGTCGCTTCATTTTGCAAAGGAATTGGCCACTGCCATGTTCAGCTACATCTTGTTGGCGGGATTGTTTCTGGTTGCCGTGATCTGGGGACTGGTGCGACTGCGCCGGATTCGGGAGCGGGCCGTGGCCGCCCGTCTGCCCAGCGACGAAGGCACGGTCATGCTGGGACTCTTCCTGGTGCTGAGTCAGTCCTGCCTGCGCTACCACAAGGACAAGGGACGCTATCCCCAGGTGATCAGCGGGGCCCAGGACGGTTTGATCGAGCAGGGCTATCTCAAAGGCAACGAACTGGCCTCCCTGACCAAATCCCTGCCCCTCTTTTCCATCGTCGCCTCGGAACACATCGGCTACGGCATCTGCCTGATGAACACCACCCCCGCCCTGGCACGAGCCCTGGTGGAACGGGTGCAGATGGCGGGCAACAATCTGCAGTTCCTCGACTTCAAGAGCGATCGCTACGTCAGCATCACGCCGCCGATCAAAAACGAGATCATCAACCTGACCCTGCCCCTGCCCCTGAAGCCGAAACACGATTGACGACGCACCGGGGTTGGCAAAGATCTCCGTTAACGATTCAGGATCCCGCACAGCGCGGCGTGACCGTCTCGACAGCGAAAGGAAGAGGCACGGGAGTGCCCCCCTGGACCCCATGGGGTCGGAACGGCAACAGCAAAAGGAAAAGTCCCAGGGCGCTGCCCTGGACCCGTCGGGGGGGATAA
>JADGAQ010000093.1 GCA_015231925.1 Magnetococcales bacterium | reverse complement strand
GCACCCCTGGGACTTTTCCTTTCGCCGTTGACACGATCATGCTGCACCGTGCAGAGGTCTGAATAGTTACTTTGGCACGCCTTCTGAATGGTTGCCGACAGGTCAGACCATGAGGAGGAGCCGGGAATGGATGAGGCAGAGGAAGAGCGGCTGTTTATGGAAACCGGTCTCTGGTTTCAGCGGGAGATCGAACGGCGCATGGGCAAACCCCTCGACGCGATTCACCCCTCCGATGTGGACGATCATCACGAGGGCTTCGGCGAGGCCTTTCACGACGAACTTTGCGAAAAACTGCTCCTGGCCGGACGCACGGAAGAGCTGATCCTGACCGCCCGAAAGGTCCACCTGCTGCTGCATCTGGCCTTCGATACCTGGTTCACGGAAAATTGACACTTTCTGACGAAACGCACGGCATACGGGGGGTATCCCCCCGGCCCCCGGTATCAGCGAAACAGAAACGGACTCACTTTTCCGGCTTTTTGTCCGACTCCTCAAGCAGGGGTTGGGTCGCCGGCAGACCCGGATCCAGCCCGCCGGCCGTCACCACCGAAAAACCCTCCGGATTCAACAACCGGGCAGCCACCCGCCGCAGATCACCGAGGCTCACCCCCTCCACCCGACTGGCCCACTGTTCCAGATAATCCGGGCCGCGACGGTAAAAGCCGATATTGCTCCAGTTGGTGGCCAGCTTGCCCAGCCCGTCCAATTGCAGGGGGAAGGAGCCGATCAGATTACGCTTGGCCTCCGCCACCTCCTCTTCCGAAAATCCCTCCTGAACGGTGCGTTTCAACTCCCGTTTCACCAGTTCGAGAGCCTCCCGGACGGAGGCGTTTTTGGTGCGCAGCGAGATCAGAAAGGCGCCCCTCCCCTCCAACGGATCGAAGGCCGAATCGACACCGTAGGTCAGACCCCGCTTTTCGCGAATCTCCAGGGAAAGTCGGCTGGTCAGGCCGCTGCCGCCCAGCATGTGGTTCAACACCATCAGGGGGAAATAGTCCGCATCGTGCCGGTCGATGCCAACCCGGCCCAGCAGCAACGCGGTCTGGGGCGTCTCCAGCGGAATATGCAGACTCTGACCCGAAAGGGAATCGGGAGCCTTTTCAATGGGTGCGAAGGGACCCGGTTCGGCGTTGAGATCCTTCAAATAGGTGGCGTTGAGCCGGCTCAGCCGTTCCCAGTCCAGATCCCCGGCCACGGCCATGACCATGCCGGGGCCCCGAAAGGCCTTGTCCCGGAAATCCGCCAGATCGGCGAGGGTCAGACCCCGAACCGATTCAACGCGCCCTTTCGCGGGCTTGCCGTAGGGGTGTTTGCCGTAAACCCGTTGCCAAAGGGCCTTCTGGGCCAGGGTCGTGGGTTCTTCCCGCTCTTTTTCCAGGTTGGAGAGCAGATCCTCGATGGCCCGGCCAAAGGCTGCCCCATCGAGACGGGGACGAATCAGCGCTTCCCCCAGCAGATGCCAGGCCTCCTCCGCATGTTCCGTCAAGGTGGTCACGGAGATCGACAACAGATCCCGACCGGATTGAGCCTGCAACCGCACGCCGTGGAATTCGAGCCGCTCCTGAAAAGCCTGCCCGTCCCACGGTCCGGCGCCTTCGTTGAACATCCAGGCCGTCAACTCCGACAGCCCTTCCTTCCCCTCGGGATCGTAGGCGCTCCCGGCGCGAATCAGCAGGCGGATCTGCACCATCGGCAGGGTATGGCTCTCCACCAGGTAGACCGGCATGCCCCGATCCGTCTCCCCGTGCTGCGCTTTCAGGGCGGCGGCCCGGCCATGGGGTATGACCGACATCACCAGCAACATCCCCAGAATCAGTCGCTTGATCATGGTGTGGCCTCCACCGGTGAGGAGCCCCCGGAGCGTTGCCCAGCCGGTTGCAACCAGCCGATGGTGGCCCGTTGCGGATCCAGATAACGCCCGGCCGCCGCCTGCACATCCGCCACCGCAACCTCCCGAAGATGATGCGGATAGTCCAGCACCTGACCGCGCCAGTCGATACCCGCCGTCACGGAACGCCCGATGCTGTGGGCCAGATAATAGGCCGAATCCTGGGTGAAGACATGCCCCGCGATCAGGTTGTTCCGCACCCGCTGAAGCTCGGTCTCATCGACCGGTTCCTGCCGCAACCGCTCGATCACGGCCCGCACCTGCTCCTCGATACGCACCGCGTCGACCCCCGACCGGGGGGTGACCTGAAGCTGAATGGTGCCCCCTCCCCGCTCCATCCCGCCGTATCCGGCGTTGACCGCCACCGCAAGCTGCTCCTCCACCACCAGGCGGCGGTAAAGCCGGCTGGAGAGGCCGCCGCCCAGAAGTTCGGTGAGAACCTCACAGGCCATCACCTCCCGCTCGGCGTCCCCCTGAGCCAGAGAGGGGGCGCTGAAGGCCATGTTCCACAACCCGACCCGGGCGGTGGCATCCTCCACCACCAGACGTTGCGGTTGTTCGGGAAGCGGCGGACGGGCGATACGACCGTCGGGCAGGGATTCCGCCGGTGGAATCGAGGCGAAATAGGTTTCCACGAGACGTTGCGCCCGATCGAGATCCAAATCCCCGACCACGACCAGCGCGGCATTGTTCGGCGCGTAATGAAGGCGGTACCAGCGAGCCAGATCATCCCGCCGATGGGCCTGAATGTCGGCCATCCAGCCGATGATGGGATGGCCGTAGGGATGACCGGAGAAGAGCCGTTCCTGAAACTTTTCGGCCATGCGGGCCTGGGGATCGCTGTCGGTGCGACTGCGACGCTCCTCCTGAACCACCGCGTTTTCGGTGCGCAACACCTCCTCCTCCAGACGGAGGTTGTGCATGCGATCGGCTTCCAGAGCCAGAATCCGCTCCAGATGGTTCGAGGCGATCTTGACGTAGTATTGGGTGAAATCCTGGGAGGTGGAGGCGTTGTCATCACCTCCCAGGTGGGAAACGATGCGGGAGAACTCCCCGTCGGGATGGTCGGGGGTGCCCCGGAACATCATGTGTTCCAGCATGTGGGAGAGCCCGGTGCGTCCCGGCTCCTCGTCCACCGAACCCACGCGGTACCAGACCTGGGTCACCACCACCGGCGCCTTGGGCTCCTGAACCAGGACCACCCGCAGCCCGTTTTCAAGACGAAAGTCCCGGTGCGCCAGCCAGGTTTTCTCCGCTACGGTGTCCCCTGCCGAGACCTCCTGGGCGAACACCAGCAACAACAAGCCCACGGCCCGTCGCAACACGCCTTTCATGCCATCCTCCAGCCTGATTGCGGCGGTTTACGGATTCTTGCCGCCACTGCCCATCCAGCCGGGAAGCCCGCCGGATTCGCTACGCCGGGCGTTCTCCCCCCGCGCCTCCTTCTTGCCGAAGAGGTGATCCCGGGCGGAAGAGGATTTGGAAGACTCCTCGGCAGCCGGGCTCTCTCCCGCCTGGGGCAGGCTGTAGAGATCCGGGGGAACCTCCAAAGGCTCCCGGGTGGCAATGCGGTTGACCTCCAGGGAGCTATCCTCCCAGGGCATGCGAAAGGTGCTGGAACAGCCCCCGACGAGGGTGGCCAGGACAACTGCCAGGAAAAGGTGCCGAGACGTCATCGTGATCCATCCTTGTTGAAGAAGAAACTTTGCCAGATCAACATGCCGATTCCTACCGTGATGCCGCTGTCGGCCACATTGAACACCGGCCAGGAGAGTTCGTACCAGTGTACATGAATGAAATCGACCACCCATCCGAAGCGCAGGCGGTCCACCAGATTGCCGATGGCCCCGCCCAGCACCAGTCCCAGCGCCAGGGCGCTGAACAGATCGGGGGTTTTGCGCAGCATGGCCACGATCAACACCACGGCGACCACGGCGACCAGAACGAGGATACCATCCCGCCACATCGGTTCCAGGGAGCGGAACATGCCGAAGGCCGCACCCTGATTGTGAACCAGGTCCAGGTTGAGAAAACCCGGTATCAGGGTGATGCCGGAGTGCCACAGCAGTTGCGAGAAAAAGGCCTTGGTCCACTGATCCAGCAGCAGGACGACAGCCCCGGTACCCAACCCCCAGTAAAGCATGCTTCTCTCCCGCATTCCAACGATTCCTTCACAAAGAGTCGCCACCCCCCACCGGATGGTGTTCGAACCAGGTCCGGGCCGTGGCGATATCGTGTTCAATCTGCGTCAAAAGGGCCCGGGCATCGGGAAAGGGGCGCTCGTCCCGCAGCCATTTGCAAAAGCGGATGCGAATGCCGCGACTGTACAACACCCCCACTTCCGCCAGAATATGGGTCTCCAGGCGGGGATGCTCCCCCCCGAAGGTGGGATTGCAGCCGATGTTGGACACGGCGGGATACCAGACGCCGTCCACCCAGGCTTCCGAAATATAGACTCCTCGTGGGGGATGCAGGAATCCGGCCAGAGAGAGATTCGCCGTGGGACACCCCAGACGACCGCCGCGACCCGCACCATGCCCCACTTTGCCTTCGATCTCGAAGGGTCGCCCCAGCAGGGCTTCGGCCTGAAGGAGATCCCCGGACAACACCGTTTCCCGCACCCGGGTGGAAGAGACGGGGTCGCCTTGGTGAAAAAAGGGCGGATGTTCCCAAACCGGGAAACCGTTCCGCCGTCCCACCTCGCGCAACAGGGCGATATCCCCCGCGCCCCGCGCCCCGAAACGAAAATTGAAGCCCACCACCAGACCGGCCAGCCCCAGATGCCCGACCAGGTACTCCCCGGCGAAATCCGCCGCCTCCATGGCCGCCAGATGGTGATCGAAATGGAGCAGAAACATGGCGTCGATGCCATAATGGGCCATCCAGCGGGCCTTGCCACGCAGTCCGGTGATGCGCGACGGCGAGGATGCGGGATCCAGTACATGACGGGGATGGGGATCGAAGGTGATGGCCATGGCCGGCGCACCCTGCCGCGCAGCCAGCTCCTTCACGCCACGGAAGAGATCCTGATGTCCCAAATGAATCCCGTCGAAGTTGCCAATGGCCGCCACCGCCCCCCGTTGCCGCGGGTGAAGGTTATGCAAGCCTCTTATGATCTCCATGCCGCCCCGCTCCCTTTACCCCCGTCTCATTCCTGAATTTCTGCTGCAACCGGACCAGGATCGCGCCATGACGGCGTTGCGCTCGCTCGACGATCCTCACTGCGGAAAACGACCACGGTTCCGGTCGTCGAGGCATCGCGCGCCTTGTCCTGAGGCGCCCTGGCCGGTTTCGCGACGAAATTCAGGAATAAGACGGGTTGCCCAAAGCCGCCAATCCCATGCGGCCATCCTGGAAAACTAAACAAGCCGTGCATCCCAGTCAACGCATGGCGACGCAGGGCGACGGATCATACCGTTCAACCCGCCCATCTTTTTTGCCTGACACGTTGCGCACGAGGCCTGCAGACGTTAAAGTACCCGTTTTTCAAGGCGCTTTCCATCCGGCAAAGGAAATTCTCCCCATGCTCAACGTGTTGCGGCGGGGAGCCAAGACCTGGCTCATCAAACTGTTGCTGCTCTTTTTGGCCCTGACCTTCGCCGTTTGGGGCGTGGGCAATTATCTGGAGCGCAAGGAGACCCTTCCCGTCGCCAAAGTCGGCAAATGGGAGATCACCCCCGAAGAGTTCAACACGGCCTACCAGCAGCAGTTCTCCCGCCTGCAGCAGATGGCGGGCGGACAGATCGACCGCCAGATGGCCGAACAGCTCGGGCTGAAATTCCAGACCCTCCAGGCCCTCATCAGCCAATATCTGATTTTCAACACCATCCAGGAGTTGCGCCTGACCACCTCCCCGGAGACCCTGCGGGAGGAGATCGCCAACCTGGAAGGCTTCCAGACCGACAAAAAATTCGACCTGGTCCGCTACAACACCTTTTTGAAGAGTCGCCGGCAGACCCCGAGGGAGTTCGAGAATCAAATGTCCCAGGGCATGGCCAACGCCCAGTTGGAAAACACCCTGCAAACTCCCGTGGCGGTCCCCTCCATGCTGCTCAAACACCTCTTCGATCTGGAGCGGGAACAACGCACCATCGCCACGCTGCAGTTGAAACCGATGGCGCTGAATGCCGAGTTCAAGGCCGACGACGACGCCTTGACCGCCTTTTTGAAGGAACACCAGGAGAAGTTCCTCTCGCCGCGCAAGGCGCGGGTTTCCTATATCGTCCTGAACACCGACAGCGTGCGCTCCGCCATTTCCGTCACGGCGGAGGAGATTCAGGAGTACTACCAGGAACACCGTTCCTCCTACGGACAGCCTCCGGCCCGACATCTTCGCCATATTCTGCTTCCCGTCGACGCTACCTCCGGCGGTGAACAGGCCGTTCTGGAAAAGGCCCTGGCCCTGGCCAAAGGGATCGCCGGCGGTCAATCCTTCGAGGAGGTGGCCCGCAAGGAGTCGCGGGATGTCAGCGCCGCCTCGGGAGGTCTGCTGGGTCTGGTCAGCCCCGGCTCCATGCCGCCGGAGTTCGAGAAGGTGGCCTTCTCCCTCCCCCTGGGTCAGGTCTCCGAACCGGTGCGCACCGAAGCGGGCTGGCATCTGATCCGGGTGGATACCATCCGGGAAGGCAAGGAAAAGGAGCTCAAGGAGGTTGAAGCCGAGATCCGGGCCCAACTCGAAGAGCGCAAGGGCATCGATCTGGTTTACGAAGCCTCCACGAAGATCGAAGATCAGCTCGCCGCCTCCGGCGATCTGCAGGATGTGGCCAAAAACGCCAATCTGCGCTACAAGGAGACCGGCTTCATCGCCCTCGGCGAGGCCTCCGACACCGCCACCAGCCTCGAACAAAACGCCAAGTTCCTTGAAGCCGCCTTCAACACCCCGGTCGGGGAGATTTCCCCCCTCATCGAAGCCGGAGACGGGGTCTTTTTCGCCCTTCAGGTCAAGGAACGCCTCGATGCCCAACCCCTCTCCCTGGAGGAGGCCCGCAAGGATGTTCTGACCCAGTGGCTGGCCGCCCGGACTCGGGAAAAGGGCATGTCCCTGATGAAACAGGCCCTGGAACTGCTTCAGCAGGGCAAATCCCTGGAGGAGGCGGCCAAACTGCACCCCGCCATCAGCGTGGTGCGCTCCGATCCCTTCATGGAACAATCCCCCACGCCGACGGTTCCCACCCCGGTGCGGACCGCCGCCTTTACCCTCAGCATGGCCAAACCCCTGCACGAACAGGTTCTGGACGCCGGAGAAACCTTGCAGATCGTGCGTCTGGAGGCCATCGGCAAAGCCGATCCCACCCAGTTCGAAAAGGCCCGGAACAAACTGGAAGAGTCCCTGACCGGACACCTGGGACAGGAGTACTTCGGCGCTTTTCTGAAGGGACTGCAGAAGCGAACGGAAATTCACGTCGAACAATCGGTACTGGACCGCCTGTAAAACGACCGGAGGGCCATGCGCTTCATTCACGCGGCGGACATCCACCTCGACAGTCCCTGCACCGGTTTGCCCCACCTCGAAGGCAACCTGGCGCAAAGGCTGGCCGGAGCGACACGAGAGGCCTTTACCGCCCTGGTGGATGAAGCCGTGGCCCGACGCATCGACCTGCTGCTGATTGCGGGAGACCTTTTCGACGGTCCGTGGAAGGACTTCTCCACCGGGCTCTTTCTGGTGCGCCAACTGGGACGGCTGCGTGAAGCCGGCATCCCCGTCTGTCTGGTTCTGGGCAATCACGATGCCGAAAGCCCGCTGATTCGGGATCTGCCCCTTCCGGAAAACGTCTTCTGTTTCGACAGCGCAGCCCCCGAAACCCGTCTCCTCCCGGCGACCGGCGCGGCGGTTCACGGCTGGAGCTATCCCAAACGGGATGTCCTCGACAATCCCCTGGGTCGGTTTCCCGGCCCGCATGCCGATCTGTTCAACATCGGTCTGCTGCACACCGCCGCCGAAGGTCGGGAGGGCCACGCCCCCTACGCCCCCTGCCGTCTCCCGGATCTGAAAGCCTGTGGCTACGACTATTGGGCCCTGGGTCACATCCATCAACGGGAATGTCTCAGCGACACCCCACCCATCCATTTCCCCGGCAACCTCCAGGGACGCAACGTGCGGGAATGCGGCGCCAAGGGATTCCTGCTGGTGGAAACGTTCCCCGAAGACGGGGGCCTGGACGCCCGTTTTCAGCCCATCGATCTCGTTCGCTGGGAACACCTCCGCCTTTCAGTCGGTCAGGAAAAGGTGCTGGACGACGTGGAGGCCCGGTTGGGAACCCTCCTGTCCGAACTGAGCTCGCCCTTGAATCTGGTTCGCATCACCTTCGACGACCTCTCGCCCAACCACGTTCTGCGGCGCCTTGACCCGGAATCCCTGCGCATGCGCTGCCAGGCCCTGGCCGAAGCTTGCAACGCGGAGATCGTGATCGAATCGGTCCGGCTGGAACAGGCCGCGCGAGTCGATATCTCCCGGTCGCTGCCCACCGGTTCCATGCGTCAACTGCTGCACACCATGCAGAACCGCAGTGGTCACCCCGAATTCCGCAGCCGTCTTCTGGAACGCCTCGCCGCCTTGCGCAAGGAGCTGCCGGCCCCTCTCGCCGAGGAGCTTTTCGGAGGCGGCGAACCCTCGGAAAGCGTGTTACAGGAACATATCGACACCTCCCTGGACCATCTGCTGCGGCAGATGAGCGAGGAGGAGCGATGAGAATCCGCCAGTTCCACCTGCACCGTTACGGACACTTCGCCGATCAGTCCCTCGACTTCTCCCGTGAAGGGGTGAAACTGTGGCTGGTATGGGGGGAAAACGAAGCAGGCAAGACCACCCTGCTCTCCGCCCTGCGGGAGTGGCTCTTCGGCATGCACCCCCAAACCCCTTACGCCTTTCGCCACGGGTATGGCCAACTGCTCCTGGAAGGGGAGATCGAAACCCGGGCCGGCGAGCGGCTGTGCTTCCGCCGACGCAAGGGACGCCAGGAGACCCTGCTCGATGCCCAGGGACGTCCGTTGCCCGACGGTTTCCTGGGCTCCTTTCTCGGCCCGGTGGAAACGGGGGTATTTCAGGAACTCTTCGCCCTGGACCACGCCGGGTTACGGGAAGGCGGCAAACGCCTCATGGAGGCCAAAGGGGCCATGGGAGAGGCCTTTTTCCAGGCGGTGGGCGGTTTCGAGCGGGTGATGGCCATCAAGAAGGCGTTGACCGACGAGATGGGCCGGCTTCTGGACCCCCGCCGCCGCAGCAACTCCACCATCCGGGATCTTCATCAGCAGTGGCGCAGCCTGGCCAAGGAGGAGCAAAAAGCCCAGTTGAGCGGCAGCGCCTGGCAGGCGGAAGAGAAGGCCCTGCAGGCGAGTCAACGGCAACTGGGCCTGCTGCGCCAACAAAAGGAGAGCCTGCTGCGGGAACGACACACCCTGGAGCGGGTTCGCCGCCTGGCCCCCCTGCTGGCCCGATACACCCTTCAACGGGAGTGGTTGCAGCAACAGGAGCCCCTTCCGGAGCTTCCGGCGGCCATTGAAGAGAACATCCGTTCCCTCGCTGCCGAACGGGCAAAAAACCAGGACCGGTTCGAACGCCTTCAGGAGAATCTGGAGCGTCTCGAAACGGAACGGAGCCAATTGCCGTCGCACGACGCCTTGGTTGAGGACAAGACAACCCTTGACACCCTCTACGCGGAGAAGGCCCTCTTCCGGAGCGATGTGAATACCCTGGAGAGCCTGCAGCCCCAGCTTGCCCTGCTCGGGGAGCGGAAAAAGGCCATCCTCCTCGCTCTGCAATGGGATGAACGCCTCATTCCACCCGGCGACATGGTGCTGAAAAGTTCCCGGAAGCTTCTGGAGGAGATACGCCGTCTGCAGGAGCAACGGCAAGAGCTTGAGGAACGTCTGGCGGAACGCACCGCCCTGGAGGCGGAACTCCCCCCGGCAGAAGAGCTGCCCCTGCCGTGGCCCACCCTCTCCCATTGGGAAACGGCCATTCAGGAATCCCGCGCCACCCTGGCTCGCAAAACCGCCGACCAACCCGTTGCCGAAATGGCCCTGCAACGGCAATGTCAGGATGCCCTGGCCGAACTGACCCCCTGGCAAGGCCATGCCGAAGATCTGGAACAGGTGATTCTCCCTTCGGAAGAGGAGATTCTGGCGTTTCAGGGCAGGCTGCAAACGGTGCGGCAACGGGAATCCCAGGCCCGCAAGGCCCGGGAGGCGAAACATCGGGAACTCACCCTCCAACAGGAGCGGCTTCAGGGCTTTTTGCAGGCCGGCAAACCCGTCACCCGAGGGGAGGTCTCCCAAGCCCGGGAGCGTCGGGACCAGGATTGGCAACTCCTGCTGGAGTCGTTGCTGCAAGAGGGGCCGCTCACCCCGACTCAACAGGCCCTCTCCCGGTTCTGGCAGAAGCTGGTGGAGGCGGACCGGCTGGTCGATCTCCTGGAGAACCAGTCCGGACGGGCGGCGGAATACGACCTGCTGCTGCGCACCATTCACCGTTTGGAGGAGGAGTGCGCCGCTTTGGAAGAGGAGCGTCGCTTCGCCGGGGACGCCCGGGAGAAGGAGGAATCCCGATGGCGTCAGGCCCTTGCCGCCCCCTCCCTGGCGGCGCTGGAGCCACAGCAACTGGCGCAATGGAAGGAGCGCCGCAGCAAGGCATTGCAGCACCACCAGTCCCTGAAACGGCTTCAAGCCGAAAACCGGACTCAGCAGGAGGAGGAGAAGCGGCATCGTCACTGGTTGAACGACCTGCTCTCCACCCTCCCCACGGGCTTTTCTCTCTCCCCGGAAGCCCCGCTGGAGGCCTGGGTGAATCTGGCGCAAGACGGACTGAACGGACTGAAGGAACAGCACCGGCTGGCCGAAGAGCGGCGTCGGGCCCGAGCCGAACGGGCCGCGTTGATACAACAGGACCGGCAGCAACGGCAACGCCTGGGTCAAGCCGAGGAGAGCTGGCGGGAACGCTGGGCCGGTCTGGCCCCCCGGCTGGGTTTGCCGGAACAAGCCCCGCCGGAATTGGGACGGCAAGCCACCGACCGCTGGGAAGAGTTCCACGCTCTGGAGGAGAAACACACGGCTCTCCTGGCCCTGAAAAGTGAGGTCCAACGTCGGCAGGAAACCTATCGAAACCGCCTCGGCCCCTTTCTGACCCTGGATCCCCGTTGGCCCGGACAGGCTCCGGGTGAGGTTGTGGAGGCCCTGCAGAAACGGCTGCTGGAAGCCCAGCAGCGGGACCGGCACGCTGCGGAACTGAGCAAACAATTCGTCTCCCTGCAGGCCGAACGGGCCCGTCTGACCCGGGAACGTGACTCCCTGCAGCTCCGTTTGAGCGAGACAATCCAGCGATTCGGCCTGCCGGAGAATGTGGAGGCCACCCTGGCCGCCCTGCCGCACATCCGGGAGCAGAACCTGAAAAAACAGGCTCTCGATGAAACGCGGGAACAGATTCTCGCCGAAGGAGAGGGCGCCTCCCTGGAGGAGGTGCAGGCCCTGGTCACGGAGGTCTCGGACACCACGCCCCCGGCGGTCCGGCTGGATGAGGTACAGGAAGAGCTTTCCCGCCTGGAAAGCGACATCGAAGCCACTGTCGCCGACATCGAACGACGCAGAACCATTCAGCGCGGACGGTCCGATAATCACGACGCCGCCGTCGTGGCTCAGGAGCGCAGCATGTTGCACGCCTCCCTGTCCCAGGCCGCCCGGCGCTGGCTGACGGTGGCCACGGCCCAACTCCTGCTTGAGGAGGGGCTGGATCATCATCAAGAGGAGGATGCCACCTCCCTGCTGGGCCGGGCCAGCCACCATTTCCACCACCTGACCCTGGGACGTTACCGGGGGTTGCAGGCCCAATGGGAAGAGCGGGGCCAACGCCGTCTGACCGCCCTCACCCATCCAGCCGGGGAGTGCCTTGGCGTGGAGCAGTTGAGCGACGGAACCCGTGATCAGTGTTTTCTGGCCCTGCGCCTCGCCGGGGTGGACTGGTGGGCCCAACGCCACGAACCCCTGCCCTTCATCGCCGATGACCTCCTGGTCCATTTCGACGACCGGCGCAGTCAAGCCACTCTGGAACGTCTTCTGGATCTCGGCTCCCGACTCCAGGTCATCCTTTTCACCCACCATCGGCAGTTGGTCGTCCAGGCCCGCTCTCTCGGCAAGGAATCGGTCGGCGTCATTCCGTTGCAACCACAGCCAACAGACGCGGATTTGCTTGGAGACCCGTACAATTTCGACTAGAATGTAAAAAGGTTAATCTCCAGCCCGAGAACCTGCAATGACCACCTACCCCATGGAATGGCGGGATGAGTTCTCCGTCGGTATCGACCGACTGGACAAGGACCATCGCGACCTGATCGCCATCAGTCGGGAACTGCTTGATTTACCATTGGAAAAACGGTCCCTTGCCATGGTCGCCCACATCGTGGACAAGCTGGTGACCTATACCACCAACCACTTCGCCCGGGAAGAAGCCATCATGCTGGAATACGGCTACCCCTCTCGGGAAGCCCATTTCCGCGAACACCTCCACCTGATCCGCAAAATCGTCGATTTTCAATATGACCTTAATCTTGGATCTTCCCATATGATTGGCATGCGCGTGGCCATGTTTCTCAACCGCTGGCTTATACAGCACATCCTGATGCATGACAAGCGTTACAGTGTATTCTTTCAGGAACACGGACTGGCGGACTTCGCCTCCCCGCATCCTTCCCAGGCAAGCGTCATTGAACCACAAGCCAAGCAGTGATAGCATGTCTTCCCGTCCGCAATGCTTTTCCTGACGCCAAGCCACGGCCATTGGCACTCCCCAGCGGATAGCTGAAATACCGTATCGAGCCAAGATGAAGATAATAAATATAATTGTCATGATGGCCATATCGTTGGTTACCCTAAGCCTATGGGCTTGGTTCAATCAGCCGAAAGTGGAACCTCTCTGGCCCAACCGCATCGTCGGCTTTGCTTTCTCGCCCTATCGGGCCGATCAGGATCCCAGCAAGGAACTTCACCCCACCGTGGCGCAGATCGAAGAGGATCTCAAACTCCTCTCGGGCAAGGTTCACGCCATCCGCACCTACACCGTCCGGGCCGATCTGGCCCGGGTTCCCGAACTGGCCCGGAAATACGACATCAACGTGACGGTCGGTGCCTGGCTGGAACCGGACGCCGCCGCCAATGAAAAGGAGATTGCCCGCCTTCTGGAGGTGGTGGAGGGTCAGTGGCACAACGTGGTCCGGGTGATCCTGGGCAATGAAACGATTCTGACCGCCCAATTGACCGTTCCCGAGGTCATCGCCTATCTGGACCGGGTGCGACAGAAGCTCAAGATGCCGGTCAGCACGGCGGAACCGTGGCATGTCTGGCTTTCCCACCCCGAACTGGTTGAGCATGTCGATTTTATCACGGTCCACATGCTGCCCTACTGGGAAGGCATCAACGCCGACGTGGCGGTGGATTACATCGTCGACAAATACAAGATGATTCAAAAGGCCTATCCGAACAAAAAGATCATCATCGGAGAGGTCGGCTGGCCCAGTGAAGGTCGCACCCGCAAGGAGGCCAAAGCGAGCCCTGCGGTGGAAGCCTCCTTCCTGCGCCGCTTCCTGGAAAGGGCGCGTGCGGAACGTTACGTCTACTATCTCATGGAAGCCTTCGATCAACCCTGGAAAAGCACCTTGATGGAACGCGGGGTCGGTGCCTATTGGGGTGTCTACGATGTGGAACGCAAGCCCAAGTTCCCCTTCGACGCCCCGGTGGTGAACATTCCGGAGTGGGGCGTATTGGCCGCCGCCTCGGTAATCGTGGGCCTGATCACCCTCTCCATGCTTCTGGTGGACAGCAGCAACCTGCGTCTTCGAGCCCGAAGTTTCCTGGCCTTCATCGCTTTTGCCGCCTCCTCTCTTTCGGTGCTGGTGGTCTATATCTATGGGCAGCAGTATCAGACCGCCATGTCCCTAGCCATCGGTCTGCTGATGGGAATCGGCATGGCGGGGGTCATCCTGGTTCTCTTCGCCGAAGCCCACGAATGGGCGGAAGCGGTATGGATCCGACAACGGCGTCGCACGGTGCAGTTGGCCAAGGTCGCCGATGAAGACCGACCCATGGTCTCCATCCACGTACCCGCCTACAACGAACCGCCGGAGATGATGATCGAGACGCTGAACGCCCTGGCCAATCTCGACTATCCGCGATTCGAAGTCCTGGTCATCGACAACAACACCAAGGACCCGGCCGTCTGGCAACCGGTGAAGGAACACTGCGAGCGGTTGGGTGAACGATTCCGCTTTTTCCACGTCGACCCCCTCAAGGGTTTCAAGGCGGGGGCCCTCAACTTCGCCTTGCGGGAGACAGCTCCCGAAGCGGAGGTCATCGCCGTCATCGACAGCGACTACATGGTCGATCCGCGCTGGCTTCGGGATCTGGTGCCCCAGTTCATGAAGGAGAAGGTGGCCATCGTCCAGGCGCCTCAGGACTATCGGGACGGACGGGAAAACGGTTTCAAGGCCATGTGTTACGCCGAATACCGTGGCTTTTTCTACATCGGCATGATCACCCGCAACGAGCGGAACGCCATCATCCAGCACGGCACCATGACCATGGTGCGCCGCTCGGTTCTGGAGGAGGTGGGCGGCTGGTCGGAATGGTGCATTACCGAGGATGCGGAATTGGGGCTGCGCATTTTCGAGAAGGGCTATGAGGCCATGTACATGGCCCAAAGCTACGGGCTCGGCGTCATGCCGGACACCTTCGCCGATTTCAAGAAACAGCGCTTCCGCTGGGCTTACGGAGCGGTGCAGATTCTGCGTCACCATTGGAGAGCCCTGGTGGATTTCTCGCCATCCTCCTTGAACTGGGGGCAGCGGTATCACTTCGTGGCGGGATGGATGCCCTGGTTTGCCGACGGATTCAACCTGATCTTCAACATTTTCGCGCTCTTCTGGTCCTCCCTGATGGTCTGGGCCCCCCTCACCTTCGATCCGCCGATGATGCTTTTCTCAGCGTTTCCGCTGGTGCTATTCATCTTCAAGATGACCAAGCATTTCCATCTCTACTGGCAAAGCGTGAAGACCAGTTTCGGGCAGGCCATCGCTGCGGCCATTGCCGGACTGGCGCTCTCTCACACCATCGCCCTGGCCATGCTCATCGGCATGGGCACACGCAATCTGCCGTTCATTCGCACACCGAAGCTGGCCTCCGGGCATCGCATGCTGAAAGCCCTCTTCTCGGCGCGAGAGGAGTTGCTGGTGTTGACCGCTTTCTGGGTGGCGATCTGGGCCGTCATCAAGAAGGTGGGCCTCGACGCCCCGGATACCCGCATCTGGGTGCTGGTGCTTCTGGTTCAGTCGATTCCCTACTGTGCCAGCCTTCTGATGGCAGCCGTCAGCGGTTGGCCAACACCTGCCGCCGTCGCGGAAACGCCCAAGCTGGAAACCACTGTTCAGGACACGGGCAAAGTGGAGGAGATGGCTGCGGCCAAATAGCGGTGGTGTCGTTTCCGGGAGATTACAATCGAGGGCGGGAAGAGACTTCCCGCCCTCGCTGTTTTTACTGCTCCAAAGGGGAAAAGGGGATTCTGTGTAGCAGGAAGGAACAGCCCTGTCGTGGAAGTTTAGCGCGGTTTGATTTGATTAATGAAAAGGGAAGAGGAGGTCGCAGGGCTTGTGGCTGTATATCTGCGAGGGAGAATGGGGGTAATTCCAATTCTAAATCAATAGAGCATTAATTATCCACGGCCAAGCTGTGATTGAG
>JADGAQ010000092.1 GCA_015231925.1 Magnetococcales bacterium | reverse complement strand
CGGGGCTGGCGGTGGGTTTGGGGGAGGGGGGTGACGGGGGCAGTTGGCAGGCTTTCGGCGCCTTGCTGGGCAGTTCGGTGTTGCTGGGCATGGACTTCGTGGCCCTGGCCTATCTGATCTCCGCCGGGGTGCGGGAGCGGGCCACGGCGGCGGGACTGGCCATCGGGCTGTGGCTCTCTTTCGTGGTGCTTTACGATCTGGGGCTGTTGGGGCTGCTGGTGGCCAGCAAGGGGCAGATTCACGAGGATCTCTTCCCCTGGCTGCTGATGGGCAATCCGGCGGACATCTACCGGCTTTTCAATCTGACGGCGTTCGAGAACGTGCGGGTATTTTCCGGCCTGGCGGGGTTGTCGGGCCAGGTCAATTTTCCACCGGGGGGGCTGCTGGCCGGCCTGGTGGTCTGGCTGGTGCTGCCGTTGCTGGGGGCGATGGCGCTGTTTCGACGGAGGGAGCTGTGAGGCGTTTCGGCTGGCTGGTGGGTTTGTTGCTGCTGGTACAGTGTTCGAATGGCTCTTCGCCGCTCCCGCCGCCGCAGGAGCCGGGTCCGGAAGCGGTGGGTTACTATTGCGGCATGAATCTCAGGGAGCATGAAGGCCCCAAGGGGCAGGCTTACGTGGCGGGCGAGAAGGAAGCGTTGTGGTTCACCTCGGTGCGCGACACCCTGGCCTATCTCCACTCCGAAGGGGCCACGCAACGGTTGCTGGCGGTTTACGTCAACAACATGGCCCGTTCCCCCTGGAGCCGACCGGGGCCGGAAAACTGGCTGGAGGCCAAATCGGCCATCTATGTGCTGGACAGCCGGCAGACCGGTGGCATGGGGGGCAGCGAGATCGTACCCTTCGCCACGACCGGGGAGGCCATGGCCTTCGTGGAGAAGAACGGGGGGTATCTGGCGGACTATCCGGCCATTCCCCGCAAGGCGATATTTCCCGAGTCGGAAGGGTAACGGCTTGCGGCATATACGGGGGTCCGGGGGGGATTATCCCCCCCGGCGGGGTTCGGGGCGGAGCCCCGAGGTTTCAGCCGTTGACGTGGCGGTCCGAAGCACCTCATTTAAACGCCAAAAGCCAATCCCACATCCGATCTTGATGAATGCTTCGGACCGCCGGAGGGAGCAAGGGGAGGGTCTCATCCTCCCCATCCGTTGACGTGTTCCGTAGCCGTTGAGGTGTTGCCTCTCCCTCCGGGAGAGGGCCAGGTTGAGTGGGCTTCGTCGTCCAAAGACTCACGGCCGATTTTTGGGGGCAGCGGTGGGTTTTTCCTCTTCAACCGGCTTCAAGGATGGGGGGATGAGGCCCCCCCCCTTGCCCCCCGCGGTCCGCTGCGATAAATCCGTTCGGTGCGAGATGGGCGGGCGGCTTTCCGGATTTCATTGGCTGCAGCGGACCGCCAAGTCAACGACAACACCTCGGGGCGCCGCCCCGAACCCCGCCGGGGGGGACATTCCCCCCCGGACCCCCGTATTTCGGCCAAGGCGACCTCCGCAACGGGTAGTCATTCTCATCTTGACAGGCGGGAGTCGTCCCGCTATGCTGCACACGTCGCAAGGGGAGTAGTCGCCTTCCCGCAACGGGGAGGGCGTGCGTCAACATACTTGTGGCGGGGGTATTCCCCCGCTTGCATGGCGCACGCGGTTTGTTTCGGCGCATTGCCGAATCGGACATGGCGAGACTTTGGACAGGATGCAGCGTCCGGCTAGGGGCTGGGCACGCGCCATTCTGTCCCAAGGAACGACCACTGCCCGGCCCCTCATCGATACCTTCATGATCCGATCCCGAGCCTCACCTCTGCCGTCTCTGCGTGCTGAGTCCCGTTTTTCATCTGCCGTACACAATAACGAATCAAGGAGAACATGCCATGGCGCATGACGAGACGACATCTCTGATCGAGATGCTGACCCCGGTCGTTACCTCGTTCGGGCTGATTTTTCTGGCGGAGTTGGGGGACAAGACCCAGCTGGTCTGCATGACACTGGCGGCGCGGCATCGCGCCAGGCCGGTGCTGTTCGGGGCCATTGCCTCGTTCGTTGTTTTGAATACGCTTGCGGTGGTCTTTGGCGCGGGTTTGGCGAAGATGATTCCGGAGAGGGTTTTGGCCGGAGCGGTAGCGGTGTTGTTCGCGGTGTTCGGCATCCTTTCGCTGCGGGCCAAGGAGGAGGAGGCGGCGGAGGAGGGGGAGGAGGTGCAGGAGAAGGCGGGTCACGGCATTTTCATCACCACCTTCCTGATGATTTTCCTGGCGGAGATGGGGGACAAGACGCAGTTGTCGGTAGCGGGACTGGCCAGCACCATGCCGTTGATTCCGACCTGGATCGGCTCGACCCTGGCCTTGTCGGCCTCATCGCTCATGGGTGTGGTGGCGGGGCGCAAGATTCTCACCAAAATACCCATGCATCGGTTGCATCAGATCAGTGGCGTCTTTTTCCTGGCTTTGGCCGGGCTTGCCCTTCTCAAGGTCTTCTGATACCAAGGGGTGGGTTGTCCTAAAATCGAAGGAGTGGAGCAAACATGGAATCGGTACTGATGAGTCAGTTTGTGGCCTTGGTGCAGGTGATCTTCATTGACCTGGTGCTGGCGGGGGACAATGCCATCGTGGTGGGCATGGCGGCGGCCTCGGTTCCTGTGGAGCGACGCAAGAAGGTGGTGGTTTGGGGCACGGCGGCGGCGGTGATCCTGCGTATTTTGTTTGCGCTGGTGACCACGCAGTTGCTCAAGATCATCGGTCTGACCCTGGCGGGCGGGTTGTTATTGCTGTTCGTGGCCTGGCAGATGTTTCAGGAGCTGAAGGCGCAGGCGGCGGCGATGGAATCGGACGAGCATAACGGCGCTGTTCCGGTCAAGGAGAAGACGGTCATGGCGGCGGTTTGGCAGGTGGCCATGGCGGACCTCTCCATGTCGCTGGACAACGTGCTGGCGGTGGCGGGCGCGGCCAAGGACCATTTGGGCATTCTGGTGCTGGGTTTGCTCTTTTCGGTGGTGATGATGGCTTTTGCGGCCAACTACATTGCCCAGTTGATCCACAAACACCGATGGGTGGCCTGGGTGGGTCTGGCCATCATCACTTATGTGGCCTTCGACATGGTCTGGCGCGGCAGCCTGCAGGTGGCCCCGCTGGTGGGGTAGGTTACAAGGGGCAATGAAAATTGCCCCTTTTTTTTGACTTTCAATATTTAATCTTTTAAATATCAAAAAAAGAAAATGTTCTGTCTTTTGACTTTTTATTTGTCTATTCGTTAAATCGTCCTGAGCCATAGCTGCGTCGCGGAAGGTGGTCTCCTGGTTCGAGAACCATCCCCACGGTCCGCTGGTAAAGCAGCTGTTTCGGGAGTTGATCCTCTCCGGGTTGGAACGGTTCGAGGGATCAACGCCGGATATTTCCATCCCCGACGATTTGCAGGAGGTCAAGAACATGTTGGCCAGCTATATCGATGATTGGAACAGAGACCACAAGCGGCAACTGCGGAAAATCAGCCGGGAGGTCCGTCAGGAGGGCCGTCAGGAGGGTCGTCAGGAGGGCCGTCAGGAGGGCCGTCAGGAGGGCCGTCAGGAGGGGGAGGCGGAATTGCTGTTGCGCCTGTTGCAGCGCCGGTTCGGCACCCTTGCGGACTCTTACGCCGCACGAGTGAAGCGTGCCGACACGGAAACGCTGGGCCTTTGGGGGGAGCGGCTCCTCACTGCCGGGTCGTTGCAGGAGGTTTTCGGGGAGTGACAAAGGGGTGATGGCCTATTCAGGATTTCGGAGCCGCTTGGACTTGGTAGCGGTGAAGGTGTTCATGTTGGGGGTGGAGCATGAATTTCGCGGTTCTGCTGTGTGGTGACACGGAGAGCGAAGCGGCTAAAGGGCTGCTTGGCAATCTCACGGAAAAACAAGAAAAATGTATTAATATTTCCAAAGAATCTATAAATATATTCTATTTTGGTGGATATAATAAGATTGACGAGAATTCCCCTCTCGTTGCCGTGGTCTTTTGTGACGGGGAGGTTCCTTGGGATCAGCAGGAACGTGCCATCGCTTTTGCCCAGGAAAGATCCCTGACGATCATCCCGGTGGTGGCTGATTTGAAGAGTTTCAATCAGTTGGCTCCCGAGTCGTTAAAAGAGTACAATGCCTTTGAATGTGCCTCCGAAATGGATATTGCGGAGTTGGGCAATCTGATTCTGGAGCGTTTCGGTTTGTTGCGTCTGCAGCGCAAGGTCTTTATCAGTTATGCCAGAGGGGAGTCGCGGGCGATTGCGCTGCAACTGTGTGAGCGTTTGAGCGCCCGCTGGTACCGGGTTTTTCTGGATACCCATTCGATCCGGCCTGGGGAGAAGTTCCAGGAGGCCTTGATGCAGGAGTTGGCCGACTCCGATCTGATGATTCTGCTGCATAGTCCTGGCATACAGGATCGTCCCTGGGTGCAGGAAGAGATCGCGTTTGCTACCAAGATTGGCATCGGATTTGTTACGGTTGCCTGGAATCGAGGGATCAAGGGCATTTTTTCCGATCCGGTTGTATTGGAGGAGAATGCTTTCCTAAACGCCGATGAGCCTATGGACCAATGGAGATTAATAGACCCGGTGCTGCAAAATGTGGTGAACCAGGTTTCGGTTCGGCGGTTGGATGCCTATGGGAAGCGGGAAGAGAATTTGCGCAAACGCTTGGTGGATTTTGCCGGGAAGAAGGGGTTCGCCTTGGTAGCCTATCCTGGAAGGTTCCTCAAATTGTCCAATTCCAAGTGGGTTGATCGCTATATCGAAATCGCCGTGGGTGTCCCGGATGCTTTTCGGATACAGGAAGCGGTGGATCGGAGTGGATATTCCGAAAAGGGTGGTTATGTTCCGCTTTTCTACGATCGTGAGGGCGTAGCTCCGAGAACGTTGCGGCATCTCGCTTTTTTACAGGATGGTTTGCCTTCCTCTGTCCGCCAGTTACCAGAATCGCGTGCTGTGTTAAGGGGATTGCCATTTCGGCTATATGACAAGAACGGAGACATGTCATGGATTTAGTGCCATGCGAGAACCGGTTCTTCCTGGCCGCCAGCATCCCGGTGCTTCCACCCACTATGGAGTCCGAGAAATCGGATCTCTATTGGTCTCTTCGAGCGATAGACAATCTACGTTTTGCGCTGTTGGAATTGACGCCTCTTGTGTTGAAAAGGGGGGCTTTGATCGTTGCGGGTGACAAGGCCGTTAAGGATCTGATCCAAGGAATTGCCAGGAGTCTGGATGACAATGCGAGCCTTTTTGGCGAGCCGTTCGTAGGGTATGAAAAGCGGGTTTTCCTTCATACGGAGGTTGGGGAAGGTGATTATAAGGCTGGATTCTTCCTGGGCGGCATGGAGGATGTGGAGAGAGCCTATGGATATTTCTGTAACCGTCATTCACCTGACCTGGCCTTTCCGGTGGCAACAACTGGTTCGGCGGCCCGTCGGCTGTTTGATGCCAATCTCGCCCATTTTTCTTCTGAATTAAAGCAGAATTTGCAGGAATCCACCTCTTATGGGACATTATTTAATAACCTTCTCGATACCCTCTCAGGCATTGTGCCTGTCAACTCCGTGAAACAGGAATATCGGAAACCGGCTCTTTCTAATAACAAAAAACCCGTTATTTCGAGTTCGCCGCTGCCCAACCAAGCGGGCATATCGTGATGAACGGCACCATCATCACCTTTTACTCCTACAAAGGCGGAACCGGTCGGACCATGGCCCTGGCCAATGTGGCCTGTTTGCTTTCTCAGCGAGAATATCGGGTGTTGGTGATTGACTGGGACTTTGAAGCTCCTGGTTTGCATCGTTATTTCCATGATTTGTTTCCATCCGACGCTGAACTGATCAAAACGCCTGGATTGATCGACCTGCTTTGGGAATATGCCAGGAAGGTTTCCATTCCGGATTCCCAGCGGCCCAAGGGAGAAGAGGCGCCGATTCTTCTGGCCAAAGCGGAGAACTACGTTCGAAAGCTTACTCTTCCGGATGGCAAGCCCATTTATTTCATGGGGGCTGGGCGTCAGGACCAGGGCTATGGCGACATGGTGCGGAATTTTAATTGGGATGATTTTTACGAGCGACTGAGTGGCGGAGATTTTCTGGATGCCTTCCGGGAGTGGTTGAAGGAGTCGTTCGACTATATTCTGATCGATTCACGCACCGGCATTTCGGACACCTCCGGGATTTGCACCGTCCAGATGCCGGACCAGGTGGTACTCTGCTTCACCCTCAATCGTCAGAGCATTATCGGTATTGCCGGTGTGGCGCAATCCATCCGCAGCCAGAGGGAGGATTTGCCTTTCTTGCCGGTGGCCATGCGTTTTGAAGGTAACGATATTGAGGATGAAGCCATAAAGTTGGCCAGAAAGCACCTGGACGCTTTTGTGCCAGTTGGTGTGGTAGATATAGAGTCCTTCTGGGAAAAATCTAGGGTTCTTTATCGGACAAAGTATGCCTTTTTGGAAAAAGTGGCCGCTTTGGTGGAACATCAAACCTCGATACTCATGCGCGCCGATATGTTAAGGCTTGCAAACAATATAGATCCCCATGTCGTATTGCCCGATTGGCACCTGCTATTACTGGAATCGCTCCTGCATCGTACCGGAACCCTGGAAATTCGAGGTATCGGCTTCGAAGTGGGGCGGCAGAAGGACTCGGGGCGTTACCCCATCGAACAATTGTACACCACTTTGCGTCGTGGGGGGGAGAGCCATCAGGATCTGAAGTCGCTGCTTCCGCGATCGCCCCGTTTGCTTATCGAGGGCCAGCCTGGTGCGGGCAAAACGACCTTTCTCAAGCTGATTGCCGCCATGCTGGCCAAGGACTTGTTGGGGCTACCAGCTCCGGAGGGCGGGCGAAGCTGGCGGGAGCGGTATCTTGGTTTGCCCACAAAGGGTGCCCCAAAAATCCCCCTCTTTTTGCGTCTGTCGGAACTGGCGGAGTTGTTGATCAAGGATGTAAAACCCTATCTTCCGGACAACCGTTTGCGACTGCTCGATCTGTTGGCGGCCACCACCGAATTGCCCGAAGGGGGGAGGGACCACTTCATCGGCCTGTTGGAACGGGGAGAGGCTCTCCTACTGTTGGACGGACTCGATGAGGTGGCGGATGAGGGATTACGCAGTCGCTTTTACACCATTGTGGCCGATGCCATCCGGGTTTGGAATAAGAGCCCTATCGTACTGACTTCTCGCCCCGTCGGGGTGGAGCAGGTCAAGCCGCTTGGTTTCCACCACGTCGTTATCGAACCCTTCGGCAAGGGAGAAATCAGCGAATTCATCTCCCGCTGGGTCTCGGCACTGCATGGAGAATCCCGCTCCCAGCTTACAGAAGACCTCAATGAAGCGCTGCAAAGGGCCATTCTGGAGCGTATCGACATCTGCCGCATGGCCGCCAACCCGGTTATGCTGACTTGCCTCTGTGTGGTGTATTGGAACGAAGGCAGACTGCCGGAAGGCCGCTTCCGCGTTTTTTCGGCGGTGATACGCTGGCTGATCTCCTCTCGCACAGAGCAGCGTTTCGGAACCGGATTCACCGATCAATTTGCATACGAAGCCCTAGCCGATCTGGCCCTGGCTCTGATGCAGGGAGCAAAAGGCAAACGGGTCGTCTTCGACATCCAGGATGGGGCTGTTGCCATCGAGGCTCGAATTCATCGCCATTTTCCCGAATTGAAGACCCAGCCCGAACGACTCAAACGCGGTCGGGAGTGGCTGGCCTTCGAGTGCCTGGGCAGCGGCATCGTCGAGGAAGTAGGGTATAACCGCTTGAAGTTCTGGATGTTGATCTTTCAGGAGTATCTGGCAGCCCAGGCCCTGGCCTGGCTGGGGGATGGCGAGGGCGAAGAGGATTTCTGGCCCATACTGGAAAAGCGGCTGGAGGATCCGCAGTGGCGGGAGACGGTGGAACTCTTCCCCGGCGCACTCTTCGACGAAGGAGGCGGGCGGCGGGTTGATAGACTGCTGCAACGCATCCTCAAACAGCGTGGCGACAACTCGGATCTTGCAGCCGAGGCGCGACTAGCCGGTCTTCTCGGGCGGCTGTTGACCTCTCTGGGTGCCTGTCACTACAAACCCCTGCCGGAGATCGAAGCCAAATACGCCCAGGTTCTTCACAAAGCACTGGCCATTTTCACCTTGGAAGGTGCCGCACAGGTTCCCATCAAACAACGCATCGAAGCGGCTGAAGCCTTGGGCAAAGCGGGCGATCCCCGATTGCGGGTCTTGACCCTCATTGAGGTGCCCGGAACCGGCGGCTGGAAACTGGGCAAATATCCCGTGACGGTGATGGAGTTTCAACGCTTCGTGGAGCAGGGCGGTTACCAGGAGCCGAAATGCTGGGGTGCTGTGGGTTGGCGGTTGCGCCAAAAGTGGAACTGGATGGAACCGGGTGACTGGGATCAACAACTCGACCATCCCAATCGACCCGTGACAGGAGTAAGTTGGTTCGAGGCAAGGGCCTATTGCCACTGGTTGAGCGAACAACGGGGAGAGAGGTTTTGTCTGCCAGCGGAGGCGGTTTGGCAACAGGCGGCCACTCCGGCGAATGGCATGTATCCCTGGGGGGATGCCGCTCCCAGCCCCGATCGGGCCAATTATGCCATTGGGAAGACCCGTGCGCCCACTCCTGTGGGGTTGTTTCCGTCGGGTGATGGCCCATACGGCCATTGCGACCTGGCGGGCAACGTTTGGGAGTGGCAGCAGGATCTGCACGATGAAGAGATGCGGCCTTTGGGGGCGATTCCGGTCCAGACCGAGGTTGCGGAAGATGCCGTCTGTGTTCTTAGGGGTGGGGCCTGGGGCCTTCCCGCTGAGTATCTGCGTTCGTCCTATCGTGTCGGCGCCCCTGCCGGATTCCGGGACGGAAACGGCGGTTTTCGGGTGGCGTTGATGCTGGCGAGAGGATAAATATCCATTCGTACCTTGTCAGCACCCAACACGCCGCAAGGTTACTGATTCAACAGCGAAAGACCACGTCCCAGGGCGCTGCCCTGGACCCGTCGGGGGGGATAATCCCCCCCGAACCCCGGTAAACCGCAACAGATCAATGCCCTCCCACCTGCAGTACGCCGGAAGCGGCCAGGGAGAGGACCAGGATTTCCAGCAGGGCGATAACGCCGAAGATGGTGTCCTTCTTGCTGAAAAACATCCACACCAGCGGAATGTAGCAGAGGATGGTGACCCCCGCCAGGAAGGCGATGCCCACG
Source organism: Magnetococcales bacterium (assembly GCA_015231925.1). NCBI lineage: Bacteria > Pseudomonadati > Pseudomonadota > Magnetococcia > Magnetococcales > Magnetococcales bacterium. The sequence continues at coordinate 6,446 of JADGAQ010000092.1, read as the reverse complement.
AAGTTGAGGAAGTCGCCCTTGTGCAGCATGCTCACCCAGGCCAGGCCGGGTTTGATGCCCGTGGCCTGAAGGTAGTCGTGAATGCCCATGCCCCAGTATTTGGGCAGGTCGTCCAGGGGGATGTGGGGCGGCAGAACCCCCGTGACGTAAACCCCGAAGGAGAGGATGAGCAGCACGATGCCCAACTTCATGCCCTTGTCGAGCAGGCGGGCGTAAACGAGTTGTTCTTCAGTGGGCTTGGCGCCCGCAGATGCGTCGGCCATGAGGATCTCCTCCCGATATCAGATGCCCAAACCCTTCAGAATGGCCCGAAGACCCGCGAAGGTGAGCATGACCAATACAATGATGCGAATCATGGCGGGTTTGGTCACCGCCAGCAGTCGCACGCCGATGAGCGAACCCAGCATCACCCCGATGAGGGAGGGCACCACCATCATGGGCAGGACCGCCCCCTGATTGATGTAGATCCAGGCCGCCGAGGTGTCGGTGATGGAGAGCAGAAACTTGCTGGTGGCCACCGAAACCTTGAGGGGAGCGCCCATGACCAGATTCAGCACCGGTACGTTGGCCCAACCCGCACCCAGGCCGAACATGCCCGCCAGAATGCCGATCAGTACGAACAGCCCCATGCCCTTGGCGGTGCGATGAATCTTCCAATCGACGTTCTTGCCGCTGGAGGCTTCGTGATAGACGCCGTAAATGCGCAGGGTGGTGGAGAGGCTGTCGGCGGCGGGCACCTCGGGAAACTCCGACTTCTTGGCCTTGTACATGATGAAGACGATGCCCAGAATGGTGGCTCCGAGGGCGATCTGCACCACATGCTGCGGCATGGCCAAACCCATCATGGCCCCGCCGATGGCGGCGGTGGAGGCGATGAGAGCCATGGGCAGGGCCAGTCGCAGATCGGCCATGCCCGCCTTCAGCAGGCCCGGTCCCGCCGCCAGCGCCCCCGACAGGGCCACCAGCAGACCCGCGCCCCGCACGAAGTCAAGATTGAAGGGGAAGAAGCCCCCCACGATGGGCACGAAAAGCACCCCGCCGCCCACTCCCGACAAGACCGCGACGATGCCCAGCACAAAGGTGACCGCAAACATCAACGCGGGCCACATCCACCAGGGATGAGCCGCCGGGGGAGCGTTGGCCGCCATCTCCGTGGCCCAAACCCCTTCCATCAGCCCCAGCCCTGCCAGAATCACCAATACCGTCCACCACCGCCAGCCGGGTTTCCAGTCCGACCGGGGGGTTGTCGCCTCCTCCGCTGCCATCTCATGCCTCCTTGGATGAAACTGTCCGCCCGATCAGGGCTCTTCCGTTGATTCCACCGCGCTGTACTTCTTCAATTTCCGCCACAGGGAGACCCGGTCGATGCCGAGTATCTGCGCCGCCAGGGTCTGATTGCCGTGGGCTTCGTTGCGAAAGACCCACTGCACATACTCCCGTTCCCGTTCGTCCAGGGTGGGCAGCCGGCCTTCGCTGCGCCGGATGGTCATGATCTCCATCTCCCGCAGATCGTCCGGCAGATGGGCCATCTGCAAGGTCTGCCCCGTGGAGACCACCACGCCGCGTTCGATGATGTTGCGCAACTCCCGCACGTTGCCCGGATAGCCGTATCCCGACAACACCGCCATCACCTCCGGATCGATGTCGACGACCTCCTTGCCGAATCGCTGGGCGAACTGCCGCAAAAAATGGTGCGCCAGCAGGGGGATGTCCCCCTTGCGTTCCGCCAGGGGCGGAATGGCCAACTGCGCCACGTTGAGCCGGAAGAAGAGATCCTTGCGAAAACGTCCCTGGGCCACCTCCTCCTGCAGATTGCGATTGGTGGCCCCCACGAAACGCAGATCCACGGCTATCGCGGTGGTATCCCCCAGACGACGCACCTCCCGCTCCTGAATGACCCGCAGGAATTTGACCTGCATGGCCGGGGACATCTCGGTGATTTCGTCCAGGAAGAGAGTGCCCCCCCGGGCGGCCTCGATGACCCCCTTGCGGTCGCTGCCGGCCCCGGTAAAGGCCCCACGGGCGTGGCCGAACAGCTCGTTCTCCAGCAGCGACTCCTGAAATGCGCCGCAGTTGACCCCCACGAACGGTCCCGTGCGACCGGAACGGGCGTGCAGCTCCCTGGCGAACATCTCCTTGCCCACGCCGCTTTCGCCGACGATCAGGCAATTGCAATCGGTGGGCGCCACCTGCCGGGTGAACTCCAGGAGCTTCAACATGCCCCCGTCCTGGGTGACGATGCGCTCCTCCCCCTGATAGCGGGCGATCTCCTCCCGCAGGTGGCGGTTTTCCCGTTTCAGGCGGATCTTCTCCAGTGCCTGCCCGGTGAGCTTGCGCACTTCGTCCAGGCGGAACGGCTTGGCGATGTAATGGAAGGCCCCCCGTTTCATGGCCTCCACCGCCGATTCCAACGTGGCGAAACCGGTGACGAGGATCACCTCCGTGTCGGGATGTCGCTCGCGACAGCACTCCAGCAGCCCCATGCCGTCGACCTTTTCCATGCGCAGGTCGGTCAGCACCACGTCGAACTCCCGCTCCTGCAACAGCTTGAGCGCGGAGGCTCCCGAGGTGACCGCGGTCACTTCGTGACCGTCCCGTTTCAGGATGTATTCCAGGTTTTCCACGGCGATTTTCTCGTCGTCGACCACCAGCAGGCGGCCTTTCGGCGTCTCGTCCATGGTCACGGCTCTCCTCGCGGCGGCTCTTCCGGCAGGAAGAGGTGAAAGGTGGCGCCCCTGCCGGGAAGGGACTCCACCATCAGGGCTCCACCATGTTTTTCCACGATCTCGTGGGTGACGAAAAGCCCCAGACCCGCCCCCTTGCCCGCCTCCTTGGTGGTGAAAAAGGGATCGAAAAGGCGCGGCAGACAGGCTGCGTCGATCCCCGTGCCGTTGTCCCGCACCCGCAAGGTCACGCAACCCCGATTGCCGAAGGTCGAGACATCCCCCAGGGTGAGTCGTCCCGAGGCCGGGGTCTCCAGATCGGGAGGGGCGGGCAGCGACTCCCCTTCCACCACCACCCGGCCCGAAGCCTCGGGAACGGCGTCCATCGCGTTCTTGATCAGGTTCAGCAGCACCTGTTGCAGCTTGCCCGTGTCGGCGAAGAGGGTCAGCCCCGGCGCAATACGCACCTCCAGATCGACCCCCTCCCGAAGGTGGGGTTTCAGCAGTCGCAGGGTGTCCTCCACCAGGGTGACGGCCTGGACCGGCTCCTTGCGAAAGGGGCGATCCCGGGCGAAATCGAGCAGACTGCGCACGATGCCGGCGGCCCGCAGGGTCTGGCTGTCGATATGCTCCAGCAGACGCCTTTGAAACGGCGGCGCCTCCGCATCCTCCAGCAGAATCTGGCAGGAGGTGGCGATATTGGACAAGGGGTTGTTCAGCTCGTGGGCCACCCCCGAAAGGGTGGTGCCCAGGGCGGCGAGCTTTTCCGCACGGATCAGATGTCTCTGCCGGGCGTGCAACTCCTTGATCATGCGATTGAAAGCCAGGGTCAGGGACCGGATCTCCTGATCCCGGTAAGGCAGATCGATGGGACTGGTCAGGCCTTCCGCCACCTGCCGCATGGCCTCTTCCACAGCCTTGAGGGGGCGGGTCACCGCGCGGGACAGGCGATAGCCCACCAGCCACAGCAACAGCACCAGAAACAGCATGATCACCAGCAGCAGAAAGCGGTGCTGGGCCATGGCCGCAGCGAGCTGTTCTTTTTCCTGTTTTGCCAGCCACTCCGCCCAGGCCACCAACTCCTTGCCCGCCTGCCGCAACTGATCTTCCCGGTGGACCATGACCGCGCCGTCCGCCTCCCCGCCGCCGCGAGCGGCCACCAGTTGGTCCATGGCCTCCTGGTAGCGCTCCATCTTCTGTTTCAGGGAGCGCCACTCCGTCATGCGGGCCGGATTCGGGGGGCGGCCCAGCCGTTCGGTCACATAAGGTTGCGCCTCCCGATGCCAGCGCCCGTGTTCCTGAATATCAAGCTCATTATTGTAGAGTAGGAAATTTTTCTCATAACGCCGCATTTCAAGAACGGCATTAAAAAACTCAAGCAATCCCTCTTCGGCCTTGATCTGATTTTCCAGCCGACGCAGCTCCATGTGAGCCAGCAGCAACAGCCCCACGAAAAGCAGACCCACCGCCAGATAGGCCAGAATGATTTTGCGACGCAGGGAAGACATGGCTGGCCATTGCTGAAGGCAACAGAACTGTTTCTCTTTGCAACACCTGCTACTTTTAGGGCCCAGGGGCCATTTTTCAAGAAAAAATAGTCCATTTCCCCAAATATTTCCGTTGAATATGTTGCAATATGCAACGCACTGATTTGGGGTGTATTGAATAACGTGCTGAAATTTAAAATGAATTCCACTTGGCATGCTCCTTCCAAGGGAAAGGGCAAGAGAACGTGGTGATCTTTCCTTCGATCCTGGGAGTAATGGGCATGAACGAGTTGATGTCGCGTTGGGAGCGGATGTTTGCCGCGGCGGGCCTGGCGGAGGAGGGAGAGCGGGAGATGGCGCTGGAGATGCTGCATTCCGAGCCGCCGACCACGGAACGGAAATTGGAACGACCGGTGGTGCGTTTTCCGGAGGGGAGCCCGCTCCCGACACCGGGCATGTGAAGGTATCGGGGATCCGTGAGGTGCGCCGGGTGGTGCTGGCCTCGGGGTCCGGGGAGCTGTCCGAGGGGATTCTGCCGTGCGCCCGCAATCTGGCGGCGCGTTTGGAGGCCACCCTGGAGTGGAGGCGTCTCCCCGGCCCGGAGAGCCTGGGAGCCGTGGTGGAGGCGTTGCGTGAGTCGGGAGGGCGCGACCTCCTGCTGGTGGTGATGGAGCGTCGGGAACTGGAGGGTATGGGTTTTGGGGAACGGGAGCTGCGTCGGAGGCTGCCGTGCCCGTTGGTGGTGATCGCTCCGACCCTGCGTCCGACTTCCTCGTAGTTTGTCTTATTGATCCATTTCCTGGCGAAACCGGCCAGGGCGCGTCAGCACGAGGCGCGTTGCCGATCCGGTTGCTGCGGGGATGGGTGAATGGGACGGGCTGTGGGGAGGTCCGGTCTTTTGTTGCCTGAAATCGCCAACCGCATTAAGATGTCGATGCGGGGAGCGTTGCGGGTCACTTCCCGATTGGCCGTCTCGGAAGCCCATTCCCATTCCCGTGCGCCGGAGGTCTCTCATGCAACAGCTCTCTCCCACGGATCGTTTCGAGCGGATTCTGCTGGCTACGGAAGGATCGGAATTCAGCGGGGGTGCCGATGCCGTGGCTCTCGATCTGGCGGGGCGTTTCCAGGCGCAGTTGTCGATCTTGCGCATGGTCTTTTCCAACATCGAATACGACGCCATCGCCCCCGATCGGGTTGCTGCGGCGGAAGAGGAGGCTTTGCGACAGGTGCGGGCCGTGGCGCAGCAGGCCGAACGGCTGGGACTCTCCCATGGGACGCTGGTGCGTCGGGGCATGAGTCCGGAAGAGGTGATACTGGAGGCAGCGACGGAGACCGGAACGGATCTGATCGTCATGGGGCGGCGCGGGCAACGCAGGCTGGCGCGGCTGAGGGTGGGCCATGCCACGGCGCGGGTGGTGGGACAGGCCACCTGCAAGGTGCTGGTGGTGCCTCGGGACAGCCGCATGTGGCAGAAGGAGATCCTCTTGACCACCGATGGTTCGCGTCACGGCGACGCGGCGGCGGTGGCGGCCTTGCGCCTGGCGCGGCAGGGCAACCTCGCCCTGGCGGTGCTGACGGTCTTGCGCCGGGAGTACAACCAGGAGCGGCGTCACCAGGCGGAAGAGGCGGTGAAGCGCATCGTCTCCTTCGCCCAAAACGAGGGTGTGGTGGTGAACAGCCTGATACTCGAAGGGGATCCTCCCACGGTGGTAGTGGAAACCGCCAAACAGCGGGGTTGCGACCTGATCGTCGGCGGCAGCTTCGGTCGCACCGGCTTCGGCAACATGCTGCTGGGCAGCGTCATCGAACGCATCCTCGGCTCCGCCCACTGCCCGGTGTTGACGGTGCGGGGGTAATCGGCCTTTGTCCCGCTCCCTCTCCCCTCGGGAGAGGGGTGGGGTGAGGCAGGCACTGTTTCCGTCAACCTACTGAAAAACATCCTCCAAAGACTCGACGTCCAAAATTCTCTCTGTCCAGGTTTCCAGGGTCTGAAGGTCGGCGTTCGTCAGTTTGACATGAACCCACTGGGGAATTATGCCGAAGCGACGTTGGATTTGGCGAAGCAGGGCACGCATTTCGCCTTCTCGAAGGCCTTTTCGCTCACCAATCCGGATGCCCTCCTGACGGCCTTTGGCCTCCCCTTCCTCTCTGGCCAGTTCGACCGCCCCACGGGCATCGGTGATGGCGATCCCCGCCTTGTCGTAGAGTTCGAGTTCATCCGGTGTCATATTGGCCACCATGGCCTTCTCGAAGGCGTGACGGATCGGAATGAGGCGAATCTGTTCCGGAACGGTTT
>JADGAQ010000091.1 GCA_015231925.1 Magnetococcales bacterium | reverse complement strand
CGAAGGCCAGGGTCATGGAGAAGATGGCCGGATCCTTGTAGGGGAAGAGCGGGGCGGGGTTCTTCAACACGTCGACCCAGACCGTGGAGCTGAGAACCACCATGGTGACCGTGCTAATGAGTCCCATGGCGCCACCGATGAGGGCTCCCCGGGTGGTCAATCCCTTCCAGTAGATGGAGAGGATCAGGATGGGGAAGTTGGCGCTGGCGGCGATGGCGAAAGCCAAGCCCACCATGAAGGCCACGTTCTGCTTTTCGAAAGCGATGCCCAGGTAGATGGCGATGATGCCGATCACCAGAGCAGCCATTTTGGAGAGATTCATCTCCTTGCGCTCATCGACGTTGCCGCCCTTGATGGCATTGGCGTAGATGTCGTGGGAGACGGCGGAAGCGCCGGCCAGGGTCAAACCGGAGACCACGGCCAGGATGGTGGCGAAAGCCACGGCGGAGATGAAGCCCATGAAGAAGTCACCACCGGTGGCATGGGCCAGATGGACGGCGGCCATGTTGTTGCCACCCATCAGGGTACCCTTGGCCATGTCGAGGTATTGCAGGTTGGGGGCAACCAGCAGAACCGCGCCGAACCCGATGATGAAGGTCAGGATGTAGAAATAGCCGATGAAGCCGGTGGCGAAGAAGACGGACTTGCGGGCTTCCTTGGCATTGGAAACGGTGAAGAAGCGCATGAGGATGTGGGGCAGACCGGCGGTGCCGAACATCAGGGCCAGACCCAGGGAGATGGCGGAGATGGGATCCTTGACCAGGGTTCCGGGGGCCATGATGTTGGCCTTGGAATCGATCACCGCCTTGTGAGCCGCCAGTTGGCTGTTCTGCATGGCGGTGATGGCCTCCGAGAAGAGGCGCTCCACGCTGAAGCCGACGTGTTTGAGCGACATGAAAGCGATGAAGGTGGCGCCGGAGAGCAGCAGAACCGCTTTGATGATCTGCACCCAGGTCGTGGCCAGCATGCCGCCGAAGGCCACATAGAGAATCATGAGGGCGCCGACGATGATGACCGCGTAGGCGTAGTCGAGACCGAACAGGGTGCGAATCAACTGCCCCGCACCCACCATCTGGGCGATGAGGTAGAGGATCACCGTGGCCAGCGCACCCAAAGCGGACAGGGTACGGATGGGCACCTGGCTCAACCTATAGGAGACGATATCCGCGAAGGTGTAGCGTCCCAGGTTGCGCAACTGCTCGGCCATGAGGAAGAGGATGACCGGCCAGCCCACCAGGAAGCCGATGGAGTAGATCAGCCCATCGTATCCCTTCATGAACACCATGCTGGAGATTCCCAGGAAGGAGGCGGCGGACATGTAGTCGCCCGCGATGGCCAATCCGTTCTGGAAGCCGGTGATGCCACCGCCGGCGGCGTAGAAATCCTTGGCCGACTTGGTGCGGCGCGCCGCCCAATAGGTGATGCCCAGAGTCGCCACCACGAAGATGAAGAACATGGTGATGGCCGTGATGTTCATTTCCTGCTTGGGAGCGGCAGGAGGCATGTCGGCGGCGTAGGCCAGGCCGGACGCCAGAAAAGCTGCCAGAAAGGGTGTGATCAGGCGGTCCATTACTTGAACTCCTCTTTGAGCTGACGGGTCAATTCATCGTATTCGCTGTTGGCCCGACGAACATAGACTCCGGTGAGAAGAAAGGCCGCCACGATAAGACCCGCCCCGATCGGAATACCCCAAGAGATGACACTGCCCGCCATTATCGGGATACCCAGCAGAGCCGGCTTGAAGGCAATAACCAGAATGAAGGCGTAGTAGAGGAACAGCATGATGAAGGAGAGATTCCAGGCAAAACGACTGCGTTTGCTAACCAGTTCCTTGTACTTGGGGTTGTTGCGAATGCGCGCTATCTGACTTGCGTCGAGTTCGCCAGAGTGGTCCATATGTTTCCCCTTTTGTTCGGGTGTTTGAGTTGAAGAACACGCCCGTAAAAAACCTTTCCCCCTGGGAGTGCTCCACCACCTCACGGGGTCACCGCGAGGCCTGATGAGGTCTGCCGTCGCACCCGGGCTGACGGCAGACCCCACAAAGGTTCAAGCGTCAGGTGTTCTGACGTTCGTCGATCAGCTTCTTCACCACCGCCGGATCGGCCAGGGTGGTGGTGTCGCCCAGGTTGTCCAGCTCGTTGGCGGCAATCTTGCGCAGAATGCGACGCATGATCTTGCCGGAGCGGGTTTTGGGCAGACCCGGAGCCCATTGGATGATATCGATCTGGGCCAGGGCCCCGATCTCCTTGCGGACCAAGGTAATCAGTTCCTTGCGCAAGACATCGGTTGCTTCCACACCCACCATCAAGGTGACGAAGGCATAGATACCCTGGCCTTTGATGTTATGGGGGTAACCCACCACGGCGGCTTCGGCGACCTTTTCGTGCAACACCAGGGCGCTTTCGATCTCCGCCGTACCCAGATTGTGCCCGGAGACGATGATGATGTCGTCGACACGTCCGGTGATCCAGTAGTACCCGTCCTCATCCCGACGGCAGCCGTCGCCCGGGAAATAGCGTCCGGGATAGGCCGAGAAGTAGGTTTCCAGAAAACGCTGATGGTTGCCGTAAACGGTGCGCATCATACCCGGCCAGGGACGGGTGAGGGTCAGAATGCCGCTGCACTCGCCCTCCAGAACCACACCCTTTTCGTCCACCACTTCGGGGACGATGCCCAGGAAGGGCTTGGTGGCCGAACCGGGTTTGGTGGCAATGGCCCCCGGCAACGGGGTGATGAGGATACCCCCGGTCTCCGTCTGCCACCAGGTGTCGACGATGGGGCAACGCCCCTCGCCGACCACGTTGTAATACCACTCCCAGGCCTCCGGATTGATGGGCTCACCCACTGAACCCAGCAGGCGCAACGACTTACGGCTGGTAGAGGTGACGAAGCCGTCCCCCTGGGCCATCAGGGATCGAATGGCGGTGGGAGCGGTATAGAAGATATTGACCTGATGCTTGTCCACCACCTGCCAGAACCGGGAGGCGTCGGGATAGGTGGGGATGCCTTCGAAAATGAGGGTCGTGGCCCCGTTGGCCAGGGGACCGTAGACGATGTAGCTGTGTCCGGTGATCCAGCCGACATCGGCGGTACACCAGAAGACATCCCCGTCATGATAGTCGAAAATGTACTGATGGGTGATGGAGGCATAGAGGATGTAGCCGCCGCTGGTATGCAGCACCCCTTTGGGCTTTCCGGTCGATCCGGAAGTGTAGAGGATGAAGAGGGGATCCTCGGCGTCCATCACCTCCGGCTCGCAGACGGCGGCGGCCTGAGCCATGGCCTCGTGATACCAGACATCCCGTGAGGGGTTCCAGTCGATGGCGCCACCGGTCAGGCGCACGGTAATGACCGTATGCACATTGGGGCACGATTCCAGCGCCTTGTCCACGTTGGCGCGCAACGGGATCTTCTTGGCCCCGCGCACCCCCTCGTCCGAGGTCACCACCACCCGGCAATCGCTGTCGAGGATACGATCCTTGATGGAATCCGGGGAAAATCCGCCGAAGACCACGGAATGGACCGCCCCGATGCGGGCGCAGGCCAGCATGGCCACCGCCGCCTCCGGAATCATGGGCATGTAGATGCAGACCCGGTCCCCCTTCTTGACCTGACGCGATTTCAGCACGTTGGCAAAGCGGCAGACCTCGGCGTGGAGTTCCTTGTAGGTGATCCTTTTGGAAGCGGCAGGGTCGTCGCCCTCCCAGATGATGGCGGTTTGATCGCCCCGGGTGGCCAGATGCCGGTCCAGGCACTGGTAGGAGACATTCAGCTTGGCCCCTTCGAACCAGCGGATGTGCGCTTTGCTGAAATCGTAATCCAGCACCCGATCCCATCGCTTGAACCAGTGGATGCGCTTTTCAGCCTGTTCCGCCCAGAACGCCTCCGGGTTTTCCACGGATTTTCTGTAAAGCTCTTCGTAGGATTCGGCATTCAGATGGGCCTTTGCAGCGAACTCCGGTGGAACAGGGTAGGTTTTCGAGGTGCTCATCGTGCAGATCTCCTTCCAGAATAAATGCTTGATGTCACATAGACAGGCTTGAGAAACATCACGTGTCCCTGCCAGTTGCAAGCGGGAAGGATACAGAGAGAAAAAGGAATCTGCAATTTTTTTGATTGGGACATTCAATCGGCTTGTTTAATATTCCGTTCAGTTATGGGTCACATTTCTGACATGATATGGCCAACTTGGTTTCAGGCTGCTATAAATAAAGGCTCCGTCTTGCTCTGCACGGCGGATGGGTTCACACTGGTGGCAGCCAGTGTCTGGCATGGCATCGAAAAGAACGTCCGCAGTCCGCGCGAAAAAGGACCGATTGATCCGACAGGGGCGGGCCTGTTCCCGGGCCACCGACTCCGGGTCGTCGTGGCTTGTCAGCAAAGGTCCGCCTGGCAATCCGGTTCCGACGGGACGATCTTTTCGACTTACTCCAAAGTTGGCGTGGGGGTGAATCGTAGGATGAGTGCCATCAAGAAGTTTCAAGTAACCATCGACAGCGATTTGGAATCCATCGCGCCCGGCTATTTGCAAAATCGGGTCAAGGATATCGCCGAAATCAAACAATCCCTGGAAAAAGGCGATTTCGACACCATCCGCATCCTGGCCCACCGCATGAAGGGTTCCGGTGCGGGGTACGGCTTCGACGGGATCACCGACATCGGACGCCGCATGGAGGTCGCCTCCAAGGAGCAGAATGCCATGGTGATTGCGGAGGCGGTCGAGGAGTTGGCTGTTTACGTCGCCGGGGTCGAGATGGTTTTCGAATGATCGCTATCGGGGAAAAGGTCCATGCGGGTCTTGTTGGTTGACGACTCACCGGATGACCTTCTGCTCCTGCAAACCATGCTGAAATCCGGTGGGCACGAGGAGCTGACTCCCGCCCCTTCGGGGGAAGCGGCGTTGTCGTGGTTGCGCCTTCAACAGGAAGAAAACCTGCCCGACCTCATCCTGCTGGACATGCAGATGCCGGGTATGGACGGCTTGACGGTGTTGCGCCGCCTCAAGGGAGAAGAAGCCCTCTGGGCCATACCGGTCATCATGGTGACCGGCAACACGGCCGTGGAGGATCTGGCCCAGGCTCTGGAAGCCGGCGCGGTGGACTACATCACCAAACCGCTGCGCAAGGTGGAATTGCTGGCCCGCATCCGGGTGGCGGAAAGACTGGAGCAGGCCCTTCGCAACGTCAAGGAGCGGGAGCGGGAGCTGTTGGCCATGACCGACTCCCTGACGGAAGGGGTGGTCAAGGTGGATGGACGCAATCGGGTACGTTTCCTCAATCCCGCTGCCGAAGCTCTCCTGGAGGCTTCCGAGCATGAGGTCATCGATTGGGATTTCGACCATCTCATCCGCGCGGCTCTCCCGTCCGAGCCCGACGTAACGATTAAACTATTGGATGGTATCCTGAAAGGGGATTCAGATAAACTTTCAGGAGAATATCTGTTGCGCAGTCGCTTCGGACGCACCTTTCCCGTGGCCTTGCGGGCGGGGGCCATCCGGGTCGAAGGAAGGCCGGAAGGCTGTGTGGTCTCCTTCGAAGATATCGGAGAGCGCTGGGTTGAAGAGGAGCGACGACGTTTGGCCGCTCGTATTGTGGAAACCAGTCAGGAAGGCATCTGCATTGTGGGGCCGGATCGCCTCATTCAGGATGTCAATCCCGCCTATGAACGTCTGACCGGATACTCTCCCCAGGATGTGGTCGGCAATTCGGCCTTTTTCCTGGCGCAGGCCGATAACGATTCCTGCTTTTTCCATGAGATATGGGCCGACGTGGCCCGAAAAGATCGATGGCAGGGAGAGATGTGGGCTCGCCGTTCTTCAGGCGTGGTTTTTCCCCTGGGGGTAAGTCTGAGCGCCATTCGGGATCCGTTGGGTTCGATCACCCATTACGTGGTCATGATGGAAGACATCACCGATCGCAGACAATACGAAGATCAACTGAAACACCGCGCCAATCACGATCTTTTGACCGGGTTGCCCAACCGGATGCTTCTGGCGGACCGCCTGCAGCTCGCCATGGCGACTGCGTTGCGCAATCGGCAGCAACTGGCTTTTCTGTTCATCGATCTGGACCATTTCAAGCCGATCAACGACACGCTCGGCCATGAGGTGGGCGATGTGGTACTGGCCACGGTGGCCCGCCGGCTGCAGGCGATGTTACGCAAAAGCGACACGGCGGCCCGACTGGGCGGGGATGAATTCGCGGTGATCATTTCCGAGGTTGCCGATCTCCATTCCGTCTGTGCCGTGGCCGACAAGATCATCCAGGCCATTTCCCAGGAGATCGACGTAGGCCCGCACCGCTGCCAGGTGGGCGCCAGCATCGGCATCTCCCTCTTCCCCCTGGGGGAGAGGAACCCTGCGAACCCGGCCCTGGGGAGGGAAGGCGACGTACTGATGAATCAGGCCGATTGCGCCATGTACCAAGCCAAACGTTCCGGTCGAAACCGCCATTTCCTCTTTCGAACCGAGCCGGTTCCCCCCCTGCTTCAATCCGAAGGATCGAAGTAGACCCGATAGCGCAGCGCCTGCTGTTGCTGTTCGTAGGGGCTCAACGAGGGATCCGGGGTGAACGGGGGCGGATCCAGGGGTTCCCACGTTATTTCGGCGCATCCTGCCAACACGATCATTGCCAAACCGATCAGCGTGATTTTCATCTTCCTTCTCCCGTGAGGGGCGATAGTCGCCGCCCGCTTGCCGATTTCCAGGTCGAAACGGGAGGCGTGGGGGGATTCAGCCCCGGCAACCCGTCATGACGGACAAACCCCCCGCATCCCGACCGTTCGAACGGGGGCCGTGCAGGGTCGAAACCGCCGTTGCGCCTCTCTCAACTCACTCCACCAAGCGAAACATGGGCAGAAACCGCTCCAGGTTCAACTGGCCGTGTTCCGCAGAGTTTGCCAGCAGGGTGGGGGTTTCGGCCAGCAGAATCTCGCAGATCGTTCGGATGAGTTCGCATTTGCGGGGTGGTTTGAGGCGGCTGCCGGTCTTTTCCAGGTGGTTTTCCACGTAGAGCAGCACCTGCAGGACGAGTTCCCCTCCATATTCGCAGGGAGGGGAGATGGGCCGGGGAGGTGTGACTGAGGGGGGAGGGGGCGTTATTCCCGAAGGGAAGGGGGGTGTTCCGACGCCGAAGGAGAGCCATTCCGGGGTGGTTTCCAGGGCGGTTGCCAGCTCCTGGAGGCGTCTGGGACGCTGGATATCGCCATTTTCGATGACGTTGACGGCCTGCTGGCTGATACCGGCAAGACTGGCCAACTGGGCCTGGGAGAGGCCTTTGGCTTTGCGAAGTCCTTTCAATCGTTCGGCGAGGGAGTTCATGCCGGCAGGTTACCATGAAAGATGGTAGACCACAAAAACAATTTTAAGGGGTTTTTGTGGTTTTTGTTAACCAATAAAAATGGTGATAGATGACTGTTTTTATTGGTAACAACAGCCCCCCGTTTTACCATGTAAATTTGTTGCTTGCGACGGACCAGACAGCCTCGCCCTGCCACGGGTTCATGAAACTTTCAGGCCAAAACGAACGCTCCACAGCAATCGGCCGTTCGGAAACCCGCCGGAACAACATGAACCGGCAACGGATTGTCAAAAACGCGGACAGTCCCCCTGGACAGTACACCAAGGAAAAGGGGGGGATATGGCGAAGCGATGGAAAAGACGAAGGACTACGGAATGGACGACAGAATCAGCGGCGGTGGCGGCGCCAGGCGTTGGGGGATTGGGGACGGAACCGGGGCAAGCCCTTCCAGCCGCCCAACCTTTGGCTGCGGGCCTGTTTTTCGTCCGTGCTGTACTCTTTACTGTAATGGATATAAGCGGTGGCCCATCCGGCCTGAACCAGTTGCCGTCCGATATCCTCTCCGCCCGGAAGGAGACAGCGGGCCACCTGGCGACCGTAAGAGTCCTGGTCCTGCACCCGGCAGGTCAGTTTTTTTCCGGAAACCAGATCGGTTAGAAACCGGGTTGCCTCTTCGCCGCAGGCGAAGGGATTGCCCTCTCCGTCGGGGCAGGTCTGCCGGCGTTCCCAGGCATCGATGCCGAACAGGCGCACGGTGGCCCGGTCAAGGTGCAGGGAATCGCCGTCCATAACCCTGGCCACTCCCGAAAGAACGGCGACTCCGGCCGAACCGGGGATGGGAAAGGTCAACACCAGGAGCGTCAGGATCGCCGACAGGTGAGGAAAGATTGACGACGCTTTGACGATGCCGGGTCGGCGCATTGGCAAAAAAGCCGTCGTCAACATTGCACCCAGGGCAAGCCGCGAAAGCGCCATCCGTTGAGACTGGAACGGTGATGACTGCCGTCCCGATCCCCCTCGAAGCCTTCCAACACATTGTAGACCCGGATGAAACCGGCATCCATCAGGGCGTTGCCCGCATCGATGGAGCGGTGTCCCGAACGACAGATCAAGACGACGGGCTGCTCTTTTTTGGCCAGATGGCTGACCTCTTTGACGAAATCGGGATTGATCTCGAAATCGGGGTACTCCTGCCAGGGAATATTGACCACCCCCTGGGGATGCCCCACAAAGAAATGTTCCAACTCCATGCGCACGTCAACGAAGAGGGCATCGGGATTATTTGAAATGAATTCAAAGGCCTCCTGGGGAGTCAACTGGCCGAAGCCGGCATGAAGCGGGCTGTGGGGCGCGGAGGGAAGACCAGCTCCGGAAGTGGCGTTCTCGGACACGTTCATCTCCTTGCCAGAACACTGGCAGACGGTAGGTGGGAATAAAGCGACTTGCCATAATAAAATTGGAACAATTATTGAATGTCTGATAGGCAACCCCGTACCGGGGATCGTCCGGTGAGTGCGAGAAGCCTAACAAGGCCGACAGGGATTGTCGAGTCTCCCAGGGTAGGGAGAGGCCGAATGGGGATTTTTGCAGCTTTCAGGCCAGGAAAAATGGTTGGCAGACAAAAATAAGACCGGCAGGAAACGAAATTTCCTTGTGGTCGCGGGGGTGTTCAGAGGTAGAATGGCTCCCACGCAAACAGACATGCCAACCTATCGGCGAGCTTTGGTACAGGACCTGATCACTGGTCCCAGGGCGCCATGCGCCCCGGACCTGGCACTCTTCCGCCACGGAAGGCGGGAGTGCCCTGTTGACAGGTTTTCCCCGGTGCGGGGGATTTCCTGCTCTGGATGCCGGTTTTGACCCCTTATTCTTCGAGGCGTGCAGCAGCCATGGTAAGAACCATTTCCCGAAAGAGCCTTGCAGGGGCTCCCCTGATGCGGTCCCATCACCTGCAGACCGTCGGCAAAACGGCCCTGCTGGGCAGACAGCAGGTCTCCCGGCGTTCGCGTCATGCCCAGACCGCCAGCAGTGGACCCGGTATCCTCTCCCAGGGTGTGCAACTGCTCAGCCTCGCCATGCCCAGACGGCAATCCTTCAGCCACGGGGCCAACGTGTTGAGCCACGGGGCCAGCCTGTTGGGCGTGGTGCTGCACCAGACCTGGCAAGCCACCCTGTTCCTGGCGGGCGCTTTGATCCTGGCTTCCCGGAAGGCCGCCTCCCTGGCCTGGCAAATGCTTCTCCACGTCCAGCAGGCCGGTGTCATATTGGGTTTTGGCATGGTCTTTCTGGCCAAAAAAGCCGCCTGGCTCGTGGGTCAGTTGTTCCACTGGACCAAACAGGGCATCCTCTTCGTGGTGATGGGTATCCTCTTCCTCTTCCGTTCCGTGTGGAACTTCATCATGGATTGGGTCTTCGACCGCGGCGCCGACGAGGAGTACGATGAAGAGGAAGAGGGCGAAGAGTGGGAAGACGCGGCGGATGGCATGGAACCGGAGGGTGTCATGATGCGCTCCGAAAGCCGTACCGAGCCCGACCTCGATTTCGACCCCTCCGTGGACGGCCTGCTTCAGGACATGGAACCCGTCAACTGGGATGAAGTCCATTGCAAGGGTATCGAGGCGGAGTCCGCCAAGGAAGCCATCCTGGCGGAAGAGGAGTCCAATCTTCTTCCCAGCGAGTTGTGGGACCAGGCTGCGGCCCTGCGTGGCATGTTCAGCGCCCCGGCAACGAAGTAAAATCCGCCTTTCTGCATGCCAGGTCTTGATCTTCGAGGCAAGATCGTCTAAGGAAAAACAAGGAGACACATGCCCGGGACTTCATCGTTCCGGGCTATCGGGTGATTCCCCGTTGGGAATCTACACCGTGACCTCTCCCGGGGATGGATCGGCGGGACAGGGATGCTTTTGCCGATCTCGTTTGGGATGCACGGAAGCATGGATTGCTTTATCGTGACGGGTGGTGCCTTCAGCACTCTTCCCCTCACGTAAAAGCATGGGACCGGCGGGCTCTCTCGGAGCGATATGAGTTCGAAATCTTTTCCAGACTCGTTGCCCATCGGCTCTTCGTTATTGTGGTACGAGATCCTTCAGGTTCTCGGCAAGGGAGGGTTTGGCATCACCTACCTGGCCAAGGATACCAATCTGGATCAGTTGGTGGCCATCAAGGAGTACCTGCCCGCGGGCTTTGCCGCCCGCCAGGACAACAAGGACATTCTGCCCAATTCCCCTTCCGATTCCAAAACCTTCGAATGGGGCCTGGATCGTTTCATCAAGGAAGCCCAGCTCCTGGCCCGCTTCAAACACCCGAACATCGTTCGGGTCATGAGCTTCTTCCGGGATCGCAACACCGCCTACATGGTCATGGACTTCGAGGAGGGACAAAGTCTCGAAGACATCCTGAAAAACCGGGGCTTCCTGCCCGAAACGGAGTTGTTGCGCATTCTGGAGCCCCTGCTTTCCGGAATCGAGACACTGCACAAGTCCGATTTCATCCACCGGGACATCAAACCGGCCAATATCCTCATTCGCAAGAACGGCAAGCCGGTGATTCTCGATTTCGGTTCCGCGCGACAGTCACTGCCGGGGCGGGATCAGATGACCAGCCTGTTGAGTCTGGGTTACTCCCCCTACGAACAGTACGACTCCTCCGGAGTCCGGCAAGGCCCCTGGTCCGATATCTATGCCCTGGGCGCGGTGCTTTATCGTGCGGTGACGGGCAAAAAGCCGGTGGATGCGGCGTTACGCATCGGTTCCCGCCTGCGCAACGAACCCGACGCCATGACGCCCGCTCTGGATTTGGCCAAAGGTCGCTACTCCTCCGGCCTGCTCAAGGCCATCGACAAAGCCTTGATGGTTCTGGAAACCGAGAGGCCCCAGTCGATTGCCGCCTGGCGTCCCATGCTCTTCGTGGTCGAATCCGATCCGGAAGTGCCCCCTCGCCCCGAGGCGGCTCCCGCCCAGTCGGCTCCCGCCCAGAACGCCACCTCCTCCGCCCAGGCCGTGGAGCGCAAAGCCAAACAGAGCAGCTGGCGCAGCTTCATCGCCTCGATGAACAAATTCGGCACCGAACTGGACATTCCCGACCTCTCCAAAAAGGGGCCCGCCGTGGTGCGCAAGCCCACCGGGGATACGGTTGCCCAGCCCTCCCCGATGGCGGCATCGGGAACCCCGGCCATAGCGGAGGTTTCGGGAGCAGGGGAGAGCGCCGATGCCCAAGCCGCTCAGGTCAAAAAACAGGGATCGATCTGGGTGGAACCCGTCACCAAAATGGAGTTCGTCTGGATTGACAAGGGACGTTTCGTCATGGGCAGCCCCCGGGGCGTGCCTGGCCGCAAGCCCGACGAGGGCCCGCAGCGAGAGGTGGAGATCAGCGGTTTGTGGGTGGCCAAGTATCCCGTGACCTGGGGCAAGTGGAAGCAGGTGATGGGGGATCCCTCCAATTCGGTGGGCTTGACCCAGCACAATTTCCCGGCGGACCAGATCAGTTGGGAAAACACGCAGCGTTTCATCCGCACCCTGACCCGGCTGACCAACGGTGCCAACCGTTTTCGTTTGCCCACGGAAGCCGAATGGGAGTTTGTCGCCCGCGCGGGCAATGCCACGGCCTTCTTCTTCGGGGACAATCCCGCCCAGTTGGGACAATATGCCTGGTATGTGCAGAATGCCGCCGGCAGAGTGCATCCGGTGGGTATGCGGGCCGCCAACCCCTGGGGACTTTACGATATGCTGGGGCTGGTCTGGGAGTGGACTTCGGACTGGTACAGCGATCAATATAACGCCACGACCCCGGTGCGCAATCCGAGAGGCAGCGCCACGGGTGAGTTTCGGGTCTGTCGCGGGGGAAGCTGGAAAAACCCGGCCAACGCCTGTCGTTGCGCCTTTCGACTGCCGCTGCCCGAAGGGTCGGATCAGCCCATCGGCTTCCGTCTGGTGTGCGAGCCGGTGGAGGATGAAACGGGGGAAGTTTGATTATCCCTTCGATCTTTTGACGTTCAATATTTTATCTTTTAAATATCAAAAAAAGGAAATGTTCTGTCTTTTGACGTTTTGTTTATCCATGCGTCAGACCATCCCGAGCAAAGCAAAGCATAAGTATTGTTATTTATTATAAAATTTAAATAATGTAATATTATTTAGAAGATATCTTTATGCATAACTCGGATAACTGACAAACAAATAAAGTCAAAGGACAGAACATTTCCTTTTTTTGATACTTAAAAGATAAAATATTAAACGTCACGGCACCGGCGCTGCCACAACCCCCGCCACACCGCATACAGATTCCCCACAAAACGCTCTCCGTCACACAGCGGCGAGGCCAACACGCGCAAACGCATCTCCCCACGCCCTTCCGCCAGCCGCACCCCATCCTGACCCAACGCCACCGCCCGTTGCCCATACTCCCGGACATCACCCACCACGAACTCCCCGAAACCGGCGTTGCGCAGGTGGCTGGAAGCATGACGGCCCGCAAAACTCCTGCCGGGCCAGGTCAGGGTCGGCACCCCCATCACCAACGCCTCACAGGTGGTCAGCCCCCCGGAATAGGGAAAGGTGTCCAGAACCAGATCGATCTCCCCGTAACTTTCCAACACCTGCCGATGGGGCAGCGCACCACGCAGCACCACCCGCTCCTCGGCAATCCCCCGCCGACGCAGCCCCCCAACGATCCGCTCCCGGTTGGCGACATCCTCCAGACTGATGCCCTGCAACCAGAGACGTGATCCGGGAACCTCGGAGAGTATTTCGCTCCAGACAGACAATACTTCAAAATTTATTTTTGCGGGATTTTGCAGACAGCCGTAGGTAAAAAAGCCTTTTTCCAGCCAAGGGGAGGGAGAAACCTCCGGCAGGTCGGCGGGGGGCTGGTAACAGATGTAGCCGTCCGGCAGATACTCCACGGTTTCGCCGTAACACTCTTCTTCGCCCGGCGGCACATGGGTGGCATCGGCCAGCAGCGCATCCATGGTCGGCAGGCCGGTGGTGCCGACGTAACCGGCCCAGCTCATCTGCAGGGGCGCCGGTTTCAGGGCGAAGCAGCCCAGGCGGTTGCCGGCGGTGTGTCCCGCCAGGTCGATCAGGATGTCGATGCCGTCCTGGCGGATGGTTTCGGCCAGTTGCGCATCCGTCAGAAACCGTGTCTCGCGCCAGCCCTGACAGGCCTGTTGCAGGCGGGCGGTGAGGGCATCGGGGCGGGCCCGGTCGGAATAGACGTGAAGGATGTAATCTGGACTGCGGTGGTGGGCCATCCAGGCGGCCATGAAGTAACCCACCGGATGCTGCCCCAGATCGGGGGAGACCAGACCGATGCGCAAGGCCCGATCCGGCTCGCGGCTGTTGGCAAAGGCAGGCGGGGAGGGCAGCCGTAACTGCCCGGCCCATTCCCGATGCCGCGCCAACAGGGTGGCCGCTTCGATTCCCGGCTGGTAGTGGGAGCCGAGCAGCCAGTTGCTCCAGGCGGCGGCATGATGGGGATCCTGGGTCAGGGCGTTGCGAAAGGCATTCCGGGCCTCTTCGTGACGGCCCTGTTTTTGGAGAACCAATCCCAGATTGATCTGCAGGCCGGGGCTCTCCGTGAGATTCAGCGCCCGGTTGAGCAGCGCCTCGCAGGGCGTCAGGCGGCCCAGGGCTTCCAGGGGTTGGGAGGCGTTGAGCAGGTAGCGCGGCTCGTCGGGATTGAGCCGGATGGCCTGATCGAAGGCCTGGATGGCCTCCTGGTACAATCCCAGATCCTGCAGCACCAGTCCCAGATTGGACCAGGCTTCGGGCCATTGGGGTTGCAGGTGGGTGGCCATGCGCAGCAGGGTTTTGGCCTCCTGCAGCTCCCCCAACTCCCGCAGCACCGCCCCCAGATTGTTGGAGGCCAGATGGTGGCCGGGTTTAAGCTGCAAACAGCGGCGGAAGGCGGCGGCGGCCTCACGGGGGCGTTTGTTGCGCCAGTGCAGGTTGCCCAGGGTGTAGTGGCTGCCGGCCTGATCGGGGGCCCGTTCGATGGCGCGCAACAGGGCCTTTTCGGCTTCGGCGTCACGTTTCAGCAGGCCGAGGGAGATGGCCAGATTGTTGAGGAAGACCACCTCTTCGCTGCGGGCCAGAGCCTTTTGGAACAGGCCGACCGCCTCTTCGTGGCGATTTTGCGCCTGGGCCAGCAGTCCGAGGATGAAATGGGCGTCGGCATGTCCGGCATCGACACGCAGAATGCGCTGGCAGGCCTCGTGGGCCGCAACGAGGTTCCCCGCCTGGCGGGCCAGCAGGGCCTCCTTGAGCCACTGCCCCAGGAGAACGGCGTCAGGGCTCAACGTCCGCCCGTAACCCAGGAGAAAAGCCCGGCGAAGAAAGAAATAATTTCATCAAAAAAGATCCAACCAAGCCAGCAGGAACGATCAGATTGGGCTTCAGGGGGGGTGTGGTCGATTTTCATCTTGGCCGTTTTGCGTTCTTCGGGGGTCAGATGAAAGGGATTGTCAGACATCCTCTTCCTCCTCTTCCTGCTGATCGAAGAACAGACCGAGACCGCGTTCCGTCACCCGGGCGATGGAGCAGGGGAAGGTCATGTTGAACTCCCGTTCGCCTTCGCGCACCAGCACCTCGACGATACCGCCCTGGCCGACCTTGGCGGCGGGGGGGATGACATCGGTGAAGAGGAAGGCGCCGCTCAAGCTGACATCGGTGGTATGCCCCTCGACGACCAACCCGTCATCGCCCCGAAAGGTGAGGTTGGTGATGAAGCGGATGCGTTCGGCATGTCTGGCGGGCTGTTCCGCACTGTCGGTGCTGGGGTTCATGGTTCGCTGCCCTGGCTAAAGGGAGAAGCCGGAATATCCATCGTCCCCATTTTTAACCTTTTTACAGCCGGATTTCCAGCCTGTTTCAACAATTCTCCGCAAAACGCATTGACATCCGATCCGCCGTGGGGGGACTTTTTCCCAGGAAGGTGGCTGGTCACTGGCGAAGCCAAGGGAACCAATAGGATACAAGTCGTCATTTATGTATCTGTTCAGGTATACGGGGGTTTGGGGGGGATTATCCCCCCCAACGGGTCCAGGGCAGCGCCCTGGGACTCTTTGCTGTTGACTTCCAACCCCATGGGGTCCAGGGGGCGCCCCTGGGACTTTTCCTTTCGCTGTTGACTCCGTCATGTCACGCTGAACAGGATCCTGAATAGTTACCAGGCGAAGACGGTTTTTGGGTAGCGGAGTGTCCCAGCCTGCCGGGCTGCATCAGTCAGGGGGAAACACGGGAGATCGCCATTCAGAATATTCGTGAGGCGATTGAGGTCTATATCGAGGCTTCGGAGGGGTCAACAAAATGAAAGTTGTAATTTTTCGGGGCTTTGCCCCGAGCCCCAGCGGGGGGCCTCCTGAAGAATGATAGCCTTTCCTCTTCACACGGCCCTCACCCCAACCCTCTCCCGGAGGGAGAGGGCGATTATATTCCCACTCCCTGCCGACGGAGTAACCGAGATATCGAAGCCCACTCGGACACGCAACTTTATGCTGAGTAAATATCCCCCGGCAGAGCCGGGGGCTTTATTTTGTGAGCCGCTCAAAGCGG
>JADGAQ010000090.1 GCA_015231925.1 Magnetococcales bacterium | reverse complement strand
TCCTGATTATGTCAAATATGGACTGTCGGGAGCGGAAAGTCCAGTCAGGAGCGGTCCAACAGATGTCCATGCCGCAATTCGTAGAGGTCGAAGACGGAGATGGCCATGGCGGCGATCATGGGGCCGAAGAAGAGGCCGGTGATGCCGAAGGCGAGGACGCCGCCGAAGGTGGAGAGCATGGTGAGCAGGGTGTGTTCGAGGACGGCCAGGTCGCCGCCGGCGTTGGGCAGCAGGCGGCAGAGCCACTGGATGAGGAGAGGGCGCAGGATGTTGTCGATGGTGAAGCCGATGACCACCGCGCCCCAGACGGCGATGAAGAGGGCGGCCAGGGGATGACCGTTGAGGGCCAGGTAGAGGGCGGTGGGGCCCCAGACCAGGAAGGCGCCCACCACGGGAACGAAGGAAGAGACCGCCACCGCCACCCCCAGAAAGAACCAGGGCAGGTCGAGGAAGGCGGCGGCCAGGGCCAGGGCGGTGCCTTGCAGCAGGGCGATGCCGGTGGTGCTGAGGACCAGAACCGTGGCCAAGGCGCTGAAACGGTCGAAAATCAGGGTGTCGTATTCGTTCGGCAGGGGGGTCAGTACCTTGATGCGCTGCAGGATGGCCGGTCCGTCGCGGTAGAAGAAAAAAAGCGACAGGGCCATCAGGGCCAGGGAGGCGAGCAGGGCGATGCCGTTGTCGGTGATGCTGGTAAAAAGGGAGAGCAGCCATTGGGCGCCGTGTTCCCCGAGGGCGTTGCGATGCTGGCCGAGGGTTTCCAGCAGGCGGTTCTGCGCTTCACGGGGCAGGGGCAACACGGCCAGAACCTTGTGTCCCAGGGTGATTAGATGGTTGGCATCCCCCAGGGCGCCGATCCAGCCCTTGAACTGGCCGACGGCCCAGGCGGCCCACAGGCCGGCGGTCATCACCAGATAGCTCAACGGGGAGATGACCATGGCCAGAACGCCGAGGGTCATCAGCAGGGCGGCGTGCTGGGGACGATGCGGCAGCCAGCGGCAGAGGCGTTCGTAGAGAGGGTAGGTGGCGGAAGCGAGCAGCGCCCCCAGAAAGAGTCCGGGCAGAAAGGGACGGAACAGCCAGATCAGGGAGCCGGAGGCCAGAATCAGCAGCGCGAGGAGAAAACCCTCTTCGTAGGGGGGTGGGGAGGCGTCGGCGGGTTCCGGAGTCATGGCGGCCTCGTGGCAAGGCTGGATGGATCGTTTCAGTTTGTCGATATGGTATAGCATTTGCTGCGGAATCGGCAAATGGTCCCTCTGCGGGGCGTCCGTCTTCTTCGATGCAAGGAAATGAGCCATGGTTCGCGTTTTGGGTGGCGTTTTGTTGACGCTTTTTCTCTCCGGATCCTCCTGGGCGGGGACGGTGCAGCCGACGACGCTGGTTCATGAGCTGCAGGCCCAGCTTACCTCCATGGAGGAGGTTTATCAGGTTCAGGGGGTGCGCACCGAGAAGTTGAAGCTCTCCTCCACCGGACTGGAGAAGCGGCTGTCCGATGCCCGGCACACCCTGGATGTGCTGGAAACCCCCATGAAACAGACCCGGGATCGCTATCGTCAGGCCCAGGCCCACTCCCTGGAGTATCCGGATGTTTCCACGGAAAAGGAGCGTCAGGCCTATCTGGAGGCCAAGCGCAGCGTGGATGATCTGGCCAAGGGGCAGCGGGAGGAGGTGGCCAATCTGCAGCATGCCCTGGAGCAGGAGCAGGAGGCCTTGAAGGCGGCTTTCGGCGAGTTGGAGAAGGTGCGTCACGATCTGGAGGTCTTGGGCAACCGCTTGCGGGAGGCCAAGTTGATGATCCGGCTGGCACCGCGCTGAGATGGAGCGGCTTGCTTCCGGTTGTTTCGTCACGGGTACCGATACCGGCGTCGGCAAGAGTGTGGCCGCTGCCTGGTTGGTGAGGGAGCTGGACGGGGATTACTGGAAGCCGGTGCAGTGTGGCCTTGAGGATGGGGAAGGGGATGGGGAGCGGGTGGCCAGGCTGGCGGGAGTGGCAGGGGAGCGCATTCACCCGGAACGCTATCGCCTGAACTTGCCCCGTTCGCCCCACGAAGCGGCGGCGCGGGAGGGGATCACCATTCGGCTGAGTGATTTCGTACTGCCGCAGAGTGTGCGGCCTTTGGTGGTGGAAGGGGCGGGAGGGGTGCTGGTGCCGCTCAACGACCACGATTTCATGGTCGATCTGATGCGACATCTGGGGCTGCCGGTGGCCTTGGTGGCCCGCACGGCGTTGGGCACCATCAACCACACCCTGTTGAGCCTGGAGGCGTTGCGGCGGCGGGGGGTGGAGGTGGCGGGTGTGATCTTGAATGGCGATCCGGATGTTGACAACCGGGCGGCGATTTGTCGTTATGGGCAGGTGGAGGTGTTGGGGGAGATTCCGGTGTTGCCTTTTAATATTTAATCTTTTAAGTATCAAAAAAAGAAAATGTTCTATTCGTTGACTTTGTCTGTTTTTTTACAATAAAAAATAACGGAAAAGTCAAAGGATAGAACATTTTCTTTTTTTGATACTTAAAAGATTAAATATTAAAAGTCAAAAGATTGTAACAGCATAGTCATAACGGAATCGGCAACCAGAATCCCCTGCCGGGTCAACTGCCAGCGCGTCGGACGGATGCGCAACAACCCCGCCTCCTCCATCTCCTGCGCCACCTTCAACCGATCCACTCCCCCCAAGGCCCCGTAAAGAGAACGCCGCAGCCCCCGACGGGTACGCAATCCCATCAACAGACACTCCTGAGCCAACACCTCCGGCGCCACCACCTCTTCCGTCCAGCCCGGTCCCGTCCCCTCCAGATATCGGCTCACCTCCCGCACCCCCTCACTGCGGACCACCCGACCATCCGCCAGCGTCACCTTGCCGTGCGCCCCGCTGCCAATCCCCAGATAATCCCCGAACTCCCAGATCAACAGATTGTGGCGACAGCAACGCCCCGGCCTGGCCCAGTTGGAGATCTCGTAGTGGATATAACCCGCTTCGTCCAGCATCTCCCATAAAGCCTGCATCAATCGCAACTGCTGCCTCTCCCCCGGCATGACCCGCTGACCCCGCTGCCATTGCGCATGCCACGGCGTGCCCTCTTCCACCGACATCACATAAGCCGACAGATGCTCCGGTCGCCAGGCCAGCAGGCGACGCAACTCCTTTTTCCAGGAGTCGAGACGCTGTCCGGGGGTGGCCAGCATGACATCGAGGTTGAGGTTGTCGAATCCCGCTTCCCTGGCGGCGACAATGGCCTCCTCCGCCTTGTGCGCATCGTGCAGTCGCCCCAGTTGCCGCAGCCGGGCCTCGTTCAAAGCCTGAACCCCCAGACTCAACCGGTTGATGCCCGCCGCCCGCCAGCCATGCAACGCTTCTGCGCTGACCGAGTCGGGGTTGGCCTCCAGAGTGATTTCACAGGTCTGCTGCACCCGCCACAAAGCGCGAACGCTCTCCAACAGATGGGAGACCAACTCGGGTTCCAGCAGGGAGGGGGTGCCGCCACCGAAGAAAATCGAGGTGACAGGCCGCGATGCGGTGCGCACTTGCCAGCGGTACAAATCCCGAATCAGCGCCTCGACATATTCTTTTGTGGGCGGACGGGGGCTGGCCAGGGAGTGAAAGTCGCAATAGGGGCACTTGCGACGGCAGAAGGGGATATGAAAATACAAAGAAATAGGTGTTATAATTGTCTGCAAAGCGGGTCAGGCTTTCAGCCGGGTAACGATATCAGGTATACGGGGGTTCGGGGGGGATTATCCCCCCCGACGGGTCCAGGGCAGCGCCCTGGGACTTTTCCTTTTGCTTTTGATTCAGTACCTGTTCAGAAATACGGGGGTTCGGGGGGGATTATCCCCCCCGACGGGTCCAGGGCAGCGCCCTGGGACTTTTCCTCATGCCGTTGACGTCCAACTCCCTGGGGTCCAGGGGGCACCCCTGGGACTCTTCCTTTTGCCGTTGCCACAATCACGTTGCGCTAATACGGGGGTTCGGGGGGGATTATCCCCCCCGACGGGTCCAGGGCAGCGCCCTGGGACTTTTCCTCATGCCGTTGACGTCCCACCCCCTGGGGTCCAGGGGGCACCCCTGGGACTTTTCCTTATGCCGTTGACACGATCACGTTGCACGGTGCAGGGGCTTGAATCGTTACTCAGCCGGTCAGGGGGCCAGCTCACCCAGAATCGTCCGTTGCTGGGCGATCAGTTGGGCAATGCCCTGCTCACCCAGGACGGCCAGGGCTTCGAACTCCGCACGGGAGAAGGGATGCCGCTCGGCGGTGCCCTGGATCTCCACGAAACGACCGGCGCCGGTCATGACGAAGTTCATGTCCGTTTCGCAGATCGAATCCTCGGCATACTCCAGATCCAGCAGCGGCACGCCCTCCAGCAGGCCGCAACTGATGGCGGCCACGCAATCGCGGATAGGGGAGGCGGTCAGCAAACCCTTCTCCACCAGACGACCGCAGGCCTCGGCCAGGGCCACGAAGCCCCCGGTGATGGCGGCGGTGCGGGTGCCCCCATCGGCCTGGATCACGTCGCAGTCGATCCATACCGTGCGTTTGCCCAGGGCCTGCATATCCACCACCGAACGCAGGGAGCGCCCGATGAGGCGTTGAATCTCCAGGGTGCGTCCGCCCTGTTTGCCCTGGGCGGCCTCCCGGGAGGTGCGCTCGTGGGTGGCGCGGGGCAACATGCCGTATTCGGCGCTGATCCAGCCCCGATCCTCCCCGCGCAGCCAGCGGGGCTGCCCCTCTTCCACGGAGGCGGTGCAGATCACCCGGGTTTCCCCGAAAGCGATCAGGCAGGAGCCTTCCGCGTGGGGCATGAAACCCCGTTGCATCACCACGTCGCGCATCTGCTCCGGCAGACGCCCACTGACACGCATATCGGACACGATCAGACGATGCCTTTCTTGGCTCCCAGAACGATGGCGTTGCTCACCAGTTGATGCACGCCTCCCACGGTTTCCATGGGGATCTTGTACATGGGCAGCACTTTGGTGAACTGGGCCTTGCAGATGGCGCAGATAAGTGCCAGGAAGTTGACGCCATCCTTTTTCATCACCTGCTTCAGGGCCGTGACCCGGGGCAGCACCCCCTTGATGCGCAGATCCATCAACTCGTCGGTGAGTAAGCCGCCACCACCGCCGCAGCAGAAGGTCTTTTCGCGGATGGTCTCTTCATCCATCTCCACGAAGCGGTTGCAGGAGGCCTTGATCAGTTCACGGGGAATCTCGAACTGGCCGCCGGGGTTGGGCCCCATGCGGGAGGCGCGGGCCACGTTGCAGGAGTCGTGGAAGGTGACCACGTAAGGATCGTTGGCCTCTTTGTCGAGGGTGAGGGCGCCGCGTTGCAGCAGGTCGTGGGTGAATTCGCAGATGTGCTGCGGCGCCGGATAACGGGGGTCGAGGAAGTCGAAGGGGCCGTTCAGGGTGTTCCAAAAGCTGTAGGCCACCCGCCAGGCATGTCCGCACTCGCCGACCACGATGCGTTTGACCTTCAGTTCGCGGGCCTTGTCGGCGATGCGTTTGGCGATCTTGCGCTTGTGGTCGTAGCTGCCGATGAACATGCCGAAGTTGGCCGCTTCGGAGGCGAACGAACTGATGGTGAAGCTGATGCCCGCCTGATGGAAGACCTTGGCGTAGCCGATGAGGGACTGGATATGGGGCTCGCTGAAGAAGTCGGCGGAGGGCGGCACCAGCATGACTTCGGCGCCGGGCTCGTCCAGGGGCAGACGTACCTCGTGGCCGGTGTTGTCGAGGATGTCGTCCTCCAGGAACTGCAGGGTGCTTTTCAGCGCCGGAGCGGGAATGCCCAGGTTGTTGCCCAGGGTATGCACCTTGCCGATGATCTCGGTGGAGTATTTATGCCCCACTCCGATGGAATCCATGATCTCCCGCGCCGCCATGGTGACTTCGGCGGTATCGATGCCGTAGGGGCAGAAGACGGAACAGCGGCGGCACTGGGAACACTGATGGAAGTAGGTGACCCACTCCTGCAGCACCTTTTCGTCGAACTCCTCGGCCTTGACCACGCCCGGCAGTATCTTGCCGGCGGGGGTGAAGTAGCGGCGATAGACCTTGCGCATCAGTTCGGCGCGCTGCACCGGCATGTTGTTGGGGTCGCCGGTGCCGATGTAGTAGTGGCACTTGTCGGTGCAGGAGCCGCACTTGACGCAGATATCCATGAAGACCTGCAGGGAGCGATACTTCTTCAGCATCTCTCCCATCTTTTCGACACCCTTCTCCTGCCAGTTTTCCACACGCGCCGGGGGGAAGCCCATGGGCGTCATGTGTTTTTCGGCGGCGGGATAGGGTTTCATCCCCGCCATGGAGCCGGGTTGCAGGGCGGGGATCTCGATATCGTCCAAAACGGGCGGAGTCGTGTAGTCGGCCACGGCCAAACTCCTCGATCATGCGGTGGTGCGGTGTCGCAGGGTGAGTCAAACAGCCCGGAGGCGGATCAGTTCCCGGCCCAGGGGTTGACGTGTCTCTCTTCCCGGGGGTTGTCCACCTGGTTGCGGGTGGGGCTGAAGAAGATGCCGCCCAGGTGCATCAGCTTGCTGAAGGGGAAAATGGCCAACAGCAGCAGCACCAGCAGGAAGTGCAGCACGAACAGGGCATCTTCCGGGGTCTTGAAGCCCTGGAAGGTGATCCAGCCGGTCATGGCCTCCTTGATGGAGACGATATCCGGACGCACGCAGAAGGTCATGAGCAGGCCGCTGCCGCCGATGGCCAGCAGCAGCAGCAACATGCCGTAGTCGGCCAGGGAGGAGATGTGGCGCGTGCGGGGCACATACCAGCGGCGCACCAGCAGGAAACCCAGGGCGCCGACCATGATCAGGCCTGCCAGAATGCCGAAAATCTGCATATGGCTGAAGACTTCGGGCACCGGCACGAAATAGCGCAGATGGCGCAACGCCACCAGCAGCAGGGCCGCGTGGAAGGCGTAGCCGCCGACCCAGGTCCATTTGTTGCCTTTGAACAGGCTGTTGAAGAAGGCCACTTCGGTGAAGAGCCGCCAGGCCACGCCCGATTTGGACACCGGAGCGGGGGTCGTGGGGATCTTCAGGGGGGCCGGGGCCAGCCAGTAGGTCCAGAGGCGCCAGCCGAAGCCGACGACGAAGGTGACGAGGGCGATGTAGGCAATGAGCATCAACATCCGGCCAACCTCACGCGGAGCGCAACGGGAAGAGGGGAGCTGGGCGAAGGAGGGAATCGGGCGGGTGCAAGGCACACCCCACCCTTGGAGCGGATTCCGTTCCGCACCAGCCGGTCACATCCGCGACCCGGTGTCACCCGGAGAGGCAACCATCGCGGGCGATGGAAGGGGTACTCCGGCGTCGCGAAACCCGGTGATGGGCGGACCGGACGGTGCCGGTCCGCCATCCCGAAAATGATCTTACACGCAACCGGTCGGCTTGGGCAGACCGGCGATCTTGCAGGCCTGCTTGGCGGGCCCGCCCGGATAGAGGTCGTACAGGTACTTGGTATTGCCCTTTTCCTTGCCGAGCTTTTTGCCGATGGCCTTGGTCAGGATGCGGATCATGGGGGCGATCTTGTATTCGTCGTAGTATTCACGCAGGAAGGTGACCACTTCCCAATGGGATTCGGACATGTCGACGCCCTCTTCCTTGGCGAGATACTGCGCGACTTCCTCGCTCCAGTCCCCGAGGTTCACCAGATATCCGTCTTCGTCCGTCTCGTAGGTCCGTCCACTCAGTTCGAAACTCGGCATGGTTCAACTCCTGAAAGTACGTGCTTGACATGGGGCTGGAGTACCCCGGAACGATGTTTTCCGCAACAACGGCCCGGCGATGTGGCGAACCGGATCGCCCGAGCGTGTGATCTCGTCATCTCCGAAACGCGAGAGGCACCATATCATGATATCCTAATGTTCTGCAAGGCCTTCATCCGCATCGTGAAGAGAGGGGCGATCGGGCCCGATCGGGAGAGAAAATTTACACCTCCAAGTTGACATGCGGGTCCGCCCTGGCCACAATTCAGGCCTTCCACTGTGGCAATCGCTGCCATGAATGGTTACATATCAGGAGGATACGCTGTGAAGCCGAAGCAACATGTCTTTGTCTGCATGAACCGTCGCCCCGAGGGGCATCCCAAGGGATCCTGCCAGAGCGCGGGCGCCGAAGGGGTATTGATGGCCTTTGCCGGTGAAATGGAAAAGCGCGGTCTGTTCGGTCAGATGCAGGTGACCGGCACCTTCTGCATGGGACCGTGCGACCAGGGGCCCACGGTGGTGGTCTATCCGGAGGGGGTCTGGTATGGCCGGGTGCAGGCCGGGGATGTTTCCGAAATCGTGGAGCGGCACCTGCTGAATGGCCAGCCGGTGGAGCGTCTGCGCATCATGGAAGGCTGATTGCGGTTTGTTTCAGGGCAGGACGGGGTCCGGGGGGATCATCCCTCCCGGGCCCCCGTGGCGAGCTTTCAACCTTCCGGGAAGAGCCTTGACAGCAACCGCTGATAGATCTCGGTCAGAATGGCCAGATCCGCCACCGGACAGTGTTCGTCGGTGCGGTGGATGGTGGTGCCCAGCAGACCGAAATCGAGGGTCTGGGGACAGACCTGGGCGATGAAGCGGGCATCGGAGGTTCCGCCGCTGGTGGAGGGGATGGGGGTGATATCCGTCACCTCCCGGATCGCCCGGCTCAGGGTGTGCAGCAACGGGCCCTCGGCGCACTGGAAGGGCAGTCCGCTGATCCGGGTGGTGAGCGTGGCCCGCAGGCCCGTCTGGCGACCCTCGTCCAGCAGCGACTGGATGCGTTGCGTCAGGGTTTCGGGGGTGTGGAGGATGTTGAAGCGGATGTTGAATCCCGCCTCCAGCAGTCCCGGCACCACGTTGTTGACCCGGGGGTTGCCCGCCTGGATGGCGTAGAATTGCAGACTGCTGGGTTCGAAGGCTTCGGTGCCTTCGTCGAGTTGCAGGGCGGTGATTTTGGCCAGCAGGGGCATGGCGCGATGGATGGGGTTGTCCACCCGGGCGGGATAGGCGATATGGCCCTGGGTGCCCTGGATGGTCAGAGTGCCGCTGAAGGAGCCCCGGCGGCCGTTCTTGATGCAGTCGCCCACCCGAACCGTATTGGTGGGCTCGCCCACCAGACAGAAGTCGGGGATTTCGTTCTTCTCCCGCATCCAGTCCAGCACCCGTGCGGTGCCGTTGACCGCTTCCCCCTCCTCGTCCCCGGTGATGAGAAAGGAGAGGCTGCCCTGTTGGGCAAAGCGGTTGCGCTGGCTCAGAAAACGGGATACCGCCGCGACCCAGGCGGCGATGCCGCCCTTCATGTCGCAAACGCCGCGTCCGTAAAGCAGTCCGTTGCGCACCGCGCCTTCGAAGGGGGGCACGCTCCAGGGGGTGACCCCCGGCGGGACCACGTCGGTGTGTCCCGCGAAGCAGAGATGGGGGCGGCCCGTGCCCAGGCGGGCGTAGAAGTTGGCCACGTTTTCGAAGGGCAGCCGGTGGATGGTGAAACCCAGGGTTTCCAGAAGGGCGATCAGCCGTTCCTGACAGGGACCGTTGTCGGGGGTCAACGAGGGAAAGGAGACCAGTTCCCGGGTCAGGGAGAGCGGATCGACGATCATGGGCTCAATCCCGCAGCAGGTCGTTGATGGCGGTTTTGGCGCGGGTTTTGGCGTCCACCTGCTTGACGATCACCGCGCAGTAGAGACCGGGGCCGGGGGAGCCGTCCGGCAGGGGTTTGCCGGGCATGGTGCCGGAGACCACCACCGAGTAGGGGGGCACGTAGCCCATGTGGATTTCGCCGCTGGCCCGGTCCACGATGCGGGTGGAGGCTCCCAGATAGACCCCCATGGAGAGGACCGAGCCCTCGCCGACGATGACCCCTTCCGCCACTTCCGCCCGGGCCCCGATGAAGCAGTTGTCCTCGATGATCACCGGATTGGCCTGCAGGGGTTCCAGCACCCCGCCGATGCCGGCCCCGCCGGAGAGATGCACGTTCTTGCCGATCTGGGCGCAGGAGCCCACCGTGGCCCAGGTGTCCACCATGGTGCCGGAATCGACGTAGGCCCCGATGTTGAGGAAACAGGGCATCAGCACTGCGTTGGGGGCGATGAAGCTCCCCTTGCGGGCGAAGGCCGGCGGCACCATGCGAAAGCCGGCCCGGCGGAAACGCTCCGCATCCCAGCCTTCGCACTTGGGGGCCACCTTGTCGTACCATTGCACCTCGTTGCTGCCCAGGGGACGGTTCTCCTGAATGCGGAAGGAGAGCAGCACCGCCTTTTTCACCCACTGGTTGACCACCCAGCCGCGCACGGCTTCGGCATGATCCGGTCTCTTTTCCGCAACCCGCAGGGTTCCGGCGTCCAGGGCTTCGATGGTGGCCAGAATGGCCTCGCGGGCCTCGCCCCGGCTCTCCGGCGTCAGGGATTGGCGGGTTTCCCAGGCGGCTTCGATGACATGTTGCAGGTTGTTCATGGCTTCTCCAGGGGGACGGTGGTTCAGATCATTTCCGCGGCACAGCGGGCAATGCGATACATGCCTTCGCGATTCTCCTCCAGGGAGGAGACCATGGCCACCCGCACGAAGGGATCGCCCGGATTGCGTCCCGGACGGGAGGGATCGACGGAAGGCCGGCCCATGTAGCCGCCGGGCAGAACGGTGACATGGTAGCGTTCGAAGAGCCGCCGGGCAAAGGCTTCCCCGCCTTGCGGCACGGCCAGCCACAGGTAGAAACCGGCCTGGGGCGGGGTGACGGGCAACCGGGGTTGCAGAATCTCCAGGGCATCCGCCAGTTTGCGACGGTAGAGGCGGCGATTCTCCTCCACATGGGTTTCGTCCTGCCAGGCCAGGATGGCGGTGCTTTGCACGAACGGCGGCGTGGCGCAGCCGGTGTAGGTGCGCAACTGGAGATAGCGGGCCAGCAGAGCGGCGTCCCCGGCCACGAAACCGCTGCGGGCTCCGGGCATGTTGGAGCGTTTGGAGAGGGAGTGAAAGGCCAGACAGCGGTCGTAGCTCTCCAGTCCCATCTCCTTTGCCGCCTGAAGAATACCCGGAGGCGGATTTTCGTACCAGATTTCGGAATAGCACTCGTCGCTGGCGATGACGAAATCGTGGCGATGCGCCAGCCGGATCAGCTCCTTGAGTCGTTCCAGGGGTTCCACCGCGCCGGTGGGATTGGCGGGGGTGCAGAGATAGAGCAGTTGCACCCGGTCCAGCACGGCGGGCGGCAGGGAGGCGATATCGGGCAGAAAGCCGTTTTCCGGCAGACAGTCCAGGGGCAGCAGTTCGGCGCCTGCGGTGATGGCGGCCCCTTCGTAGATCTGGTAGAAGGGGTTCGGGGCCAGGATCAGCGGAGGCTCTCCGTGGGGATGGCGTTCGATGACGGCGTGGGCGATGGAGAAGAGGGCCTCCCGGGTGCCGTTGACCGGCAGCAGTTGGGTTTCGCCGTCGAGCCGGGTCAATCCGAAGCGTTTGCGGGTCCAGTCGGCGCAGGCCTGGCGCAGGGAGGCCACGCCCCGGGTGGTGGGATAGCGGGAGATGCCGTCCAGTGCCTGGCTCATGGCTTCCCGGATGAAGGGGGCCACGGGGTGACGCGGCTCACCGATCGACAGATCGACCGGCGGCAGTCCGGCAGGAGGGGAGAGCGGCTTGAGCAGGGCCGAGAGCTTTTCGAAGGGATAGGGCTGCAGACGGGTCAGTTCAGGATTCATGCACGCTCAAGCCTTATTCGGGTTTTTGGGAGATTTCCACGTCCAGCATGTCCTGGAAGGGTACGGGACGCGGGGCCACCTGGGGTCGGGGCGGCGGTTGATAGGGTTTCTGGGCCGGGGGCCAGGGTTCCGGGGTACTCTCCCGAGCCAGCAGGGGGCCGGGTTCCCGATCCCGGATGTTGTCCCGCACCCAGCGCACCAGATCCGTCCAGATTTTGCGCACCTCCTGCTCCGGCGGCATGATGCCCGCGTGGGTCAGTTCGATGGTGATGATGGGAATGCGTTTTTCCAACCCGGCATAACGGCCCAGCGAACCCGGATAGGTGCCCAGCAGCGACAGATAGAGGGGGCCCAGCCGTTCCGGGGGCAGGGGCGGCCCGCCGTCGAAGTCGAGCAGATTGAAGGGGGCATGCACCGCGACGATGACGTTGGGACGGAACTGATCGATCTCCCGGGCGATCCATTGGGCCTCCGGTTCGCTCAAGGCCTTT
This sequence comes from Magnetococcales bacterium, assembly GCA_015231925.1. Taxonomy (NCBI): domain Bacteria; kingdom Pseudomonadati; phylum Pseudomonadota; class Magnetococcia; order Magnetococcales; species Magnetococcales bacterium. Next base: position 4,164 of record JADGAQ010000090.1, on the reverse strand, counting down.
TCGCCCGGATAGCGACGGGGATCCTTGCCGGTGCGTCTGACCCAGTAATCCGTACTCTCTTTTTGCCAGTTGCTGGTGGGAAAGTTGCGGTTGAGATCGATGCCGCGATGGTTGGTGCGTTGGGATTTGGCCTGCAGCAGCCCGTCGGGGTTGACCAGGGGCAGCACCCGCCAGTGGAAAAGCCCGGTATGGAACTGCTCCAGCACCTGCATCCATTTGAAGACGATGCTGACGGAGGAGTATTCATCCCCGTGGATGCCGCCCAATACCAGGACACGGGCCTGGGGTGTGCGTTCGGCGGCCGGGGGGAAATCCCGTACCGGCAGGGGCAGACCCCGCACCGAAACGCCACCGGAAGGGATCAGGCGGCGGGCCAGACACTCGCTTTCGCTGACGCTGCTCAATTTTTTGCCCAGGGTGCGGCACCACTCCGTCACGATGGCGGTGTCATGGGCCGTCGGGGCAGCGGTCGTGACCGGGGGGGCGAACATCAGGATGAGCGCCGCGATCCATCCGGGCAAGGAGCCCGCCGTGGTGAAAGGGGAGTGTTTCCGCATCGTCGTTCCATGATTCGGTTGGCATCTCGTCCGTTGATGATGCTTCCAGTGTTTGTACGTGAGCTTTGCGTCGGCGTCAAAGCGGAAAATGGCCCGACGCTTCGCGAGAGTCGCTTTCCTGACGCTCGCGGCGTTGTGAGGGGGCTGCGCAGCCTGTACAATCCCCTCATGCGGGCTGGCACTCTCCTTGCGTCACTCCGGGCGTCGGTCATGATGCTTGCGTGGAGGGGATACGGGTGGGTGAGGGTATGGAGAGGCGCACGATCCTGAAGTCCATGATAGCGGGAGCCGGTTTGGCGATCTCGCCGCTATCGTCCGCCCTGTCCGCCGTCAAGACGAAAAGTCCCCGTCGCGAGGCGAATTCGGGACTGGACGACGCCTACCTGCAGGATTATCTGGAAAAAATTCGCAACTTCGACAAACCCCACCACAACGACCTGTTCCTCGACCAGCAGAATTTCCGGGTTCTCAAAAGCACCGTGGAGCGCTTTCAGCGCCTGCAGCTGGTGGTGGGACACGGCAACTTCAGCCTGATGAGTTTCGACGAAGCCCTGAAGACAGCCCGCAACAACCTGCGCGTGGGGGATTTCAGCGCCGAGGAGATCACCTTTCTGGAGCGGGTTTTCTATTCGACCGCCTCCGATTACGGATTTCTGGGACAGAAACCCTTCAACAAGCTGACTGAGCGCATTCCGACCAAGGAAGTGGTCAAGGTGCCGCAGAGCGGCAATTTCCTGTACCAGGGCGAGCCCCGCTCCCTGTTTCTCAAGATCCGCGCGGATCTGGGGGACAATGTGGTGCTGACATCGGGCATTCGCAGCGTGGTCAAACAGTTTCTGCTCTTTCTCGACAAGGCCTATCAGAGCAACGGCAATCTCTCCATGGCTTCCCGTTCCCTGGCGCCGCCCGGCTACTCCTATCACGGGGTGGGGGATTTCGACGTGGGGCAGGCCGATTTCGGCCACTTCAATTTCACCGAACGGTTCGTCACCACCGAGGTTTTCCAGCGTCTGCGGGAGGAGGGCTATCTGACCCTGCGCTATCCACGGGACAACATGCTGGGGGTGCGCTTCGAACCGTGGCACATCCGGGTGGGCGAACTGCGTGTCTGAAGGCGGGGCCCTCGTGCCCTGGACCGAGGTCTATATCGGCCTGGGTTCCAATCGGGGCGATGCCGTGGCCCACTGTCGGCGGGGCTGCGCCGCTCTGGCGGAGAGCGCGGGCGTTCGCGGACTGGAGTGTTCCCCGTTCTATCGCAGCCAGCCCTGGGGTGAGGCGGCGCAACCGCCCTTCGTCAACGCGGTGCTGCGACTCTCCACCAGCCTGGAGCCCCTGGCCCTGCTGTTGCGCCTCTGGCAGGTGGAGCGTCGGGAGGGGCGTCGTCGCGAAGTCGAGCGGCGCTGGGGACCGCGCAGCCTCGATCTGGATCTGCTCTTCTTCGGAAACCGCATTCTGTCCCTGCCCGGACTGAGCGTCCCCCACCCCCGGCTGCACCTGCGCCGCTTCGTGCTGCGCCCCCTGGCCGACCTTTCCCCCGGTCTGATTCATCCCCTCTTCGGCAAAACCGTTGACAGTCTTCTTGCCGCAGTCGATGATCTGGGCTGGGTGGAGCCGTTGTCTTCGGTTCCGCATTGGAGATCGTCTCCGGGAGATGGCGTCGACTGCCCGCAAGGTGGCGGCGACCGTCGGAGGGATTGATCTCACGGATCTTTTCGGGGAGAGCCTGCCTGGAGCGCCTCACGGGTGCCCGGGACGCATGCCATGATGCCACTACGGACCGTAACAGTATCGGAAGCTCCAACCCGAGTCGGTGGGAGCTTTTTTGTTTTCCCGGGGTCGTCATGTCCCGTCTGACGGTGCCCTGCCTCGGGGAGAGCAAGCGCCAGGGGCGGCGCATCGTTTCGGTGACGGCCTACGACAGCACCTTCGCCGCGCTGCTGGATCGGGCGGGGGTGGAGCTGTTGCTGGTGGGGGATTCCCTGGGTATGGTGATCCAGGGGCAGGAGACCACCCTGCCGGTGACCCTCGACGAGATGATCTACCATACCCGTGCGGTGATGCGGGGATCGCAACGCGCCCTGGTGGTTTGCGACCTGCCCTTCGGCAGTTTCCAGTCGGGTCCGCAGGAGGCCCTGGCCAGCGCCGTGCGGGTCTTCAAGGAGAGCGGCTGCCAGGCGGTGAAGCTGGAGGGCGGCGTGCGCATGGCCGACAGCATCGCCCTGCTGGTGGAACACGGTCTGCCGGTGATCGGGCATGTGGGCCTGACTCCCCAGTCGGTGCATGCCATGGGGGGATTCAAGATCCAGGGGCGCGGGGAAACCGCCGCCGAACGGGTGCTGGCGGATGCCCGCGCCGTGGCGGAGGCCGGGGCCTGCGCCATCGTTCTGGAGGGCATGCCGGCGCCTCTGGCCCGGCGCATCACCGAAAGCATCCCCATCCCCACCATCGGCATCGGCGCCGGCGCCGGTTGCGACGGGCAGGTGCTGGTGCTTTACGATCTGTTGGGACTCTTCGAAGGCATGAATACACCCCGTTTCGTCAAACAGTATCTGGACGGATCGACTCTGGTGCGCCGGGCGGTGGAGGAGTATGCCCGCGAGGTGCGCGAAGGGCTCTTTCCGGGGCCGGAACACGCTTTTCAGGAGTGATCATGCGGGAATGCGCCACACGCGCCGCACTCGACGCGGCTTTGGAGCCCCGGCGTCGCGCGGGGAAACGCATCGGCTTCGTGCCCACCATGGGGGCGCTGCACGAGGGGCATCTGACCCTGGTGCGACAGGCCAGGGCGAACTGTGACCTGGTGGTGGCCTCCATCTTCGTCAATCCGACCCAGTTCGGACCGGGCGAGGATTTCAATCGCTATCCCCGGGAGGAGGAGGCGGATCGCCGCCTGCTGGAAAGCGCCGGTTGCGACCTGCTCTTCCTGCCCTCGGTGGAAGAGATCTATCCCTCGGGGCAGCAGACCCGGGTGGAGGTGGAACCCCTGGGCAGTGAGTTGTGCGGGGCGTTTCGCCCCGGTCATTTCCGGGGGGTGGCCACGGTGGTGGCCATTTTGTTGCATCAGGTGGCTCCGCAGCTCCTGTTCCTGGGGCTGAAGGACCGGCAGCAGTTCATTCTGCTGCGGCGCATGGTGCGGGATCTCTCCATGCCGGTGGAGGTGCGGGGGGTGGCCACGGTGCGGGAGGCGGACGGACTGGCCATGTCCAGTCGCAACCGCTATCTCGATGCGCGCGCCAGGCATCAGGCCACCGGATTGTACCGGGCCTTGCAGTCCGCCTCCTCTTCCTGGCGGGCCGGTGTGCGCGACGTGGCTTTCCTGGAGGCGGTGGGGCGCGAGATCCTTCACGATGCGGGTATCGAGCGCATCGATTACGTGGCGGTGCGCGATGTGGAACATCTCGCTCCCCTGCAGGGGAGCGAGGAGGATGGGCTGATGCTGATCGCAGCCCATGTGGGGCAGGCACGATTGATCGATAACATGCGGTTGTCCGGTGTGGCGGAATAGCTGTTTTGTTACGAGAGGGCGTTGCAAAACTCCCGCTGTCAAGCGGGAATATATTTTAAATTTTTTGACTTTCAATATTTTATCTTTTAAGTATCAAAAAAA
>JADGAQ010000089.1 GCA_015231925.1 Magnetococcales bacterium | reverse complement strand
GGATCCGGTGGAAGCCCGCCACTCCCACCGCAAACAGGAAATCCTCAAACGCGCCAATCCGCGCCTGGAAAAAATCCGCGTCCTGTTGCGCCTGAGCCACGAGCAGCACTATCTTTCCCATGACGCTTTCGAATACGCCGTGCGCCATCTCCTGGAGATCGGGCGGATGCTCGGCGGCTGGATGAAACAGCAGGAAAACGGGGGAAAAGAGAATGCGCATCTATGATGCCGTAATCGAGCGTTGTCCCGATACGGGATACTATGTGGGCCACGTCCCCGGTTTTCCGGGTGCCCATTCTCAAGGGGAGACCCTTGATGAGTTGCAAGCCAATCTTCAAGAGGTGATTGCTTTGCTGCTGGAAGGCGGAGAACCCCACCTGCAGTCCGAGTTCGTTGGCACACAACGAATCCAGGTAGCCTGACGATGGGCCGTATTCCTCCCCTTTCCCCGCGGGAGTTGGCTGCCTTTTGCGTGCGTGGCGTTTCGAAATGGTGCGCCAGCGTGGTTCCCACCAACAATGGCGACATGCCGACGGACGTCAGACAACCCTGCCCGTCCACCCGGGAAGGGATGTGTCGCCTGTTCTGATTCGCCAGATCGCCAAGGATGTTTCCCTCGACGTGGAAACCTTTCTGGCAGGCCCCGCTACCACATCGTCGTGAAACGAACCGGTAACCTCTTCGACCGCATTGTCCGCTTCGCCAACCTCTGGCAGGCAGCCCACAAAGCCTGGCGCGGCAAGAAAGACAAAACCCGCATCGCCCATCTCTGCTTCGCCCTTGAGGTGGAACTCCTCTCCCTCCAGGAGGAGTTGCAGAGCGGCTCCCGGTCTCCCCGCCCCTATCGCACCTTCGAGGTCTTCGAAGCCAAGCGCCGCAGCATCGCCGCCGCCGACTTCCGCGACCGGGTGGTGCATCACGCCATCATGAACCTGCTGGAACCCGCATTCGAGCGCAGCCTCATTTCCCGCACCTTCGCCTGTCGCCTCGGCAAGGGCACTCATGCCGCCGTGCGATATGCCCAGGATCCCGGCAGAAGGCATGCCTTTTTCCTGAAATGCGACGTGCAAAAATATTTCGAGAGCATGGATCAGTCCATTCTCAAAATCTTGCTGCGCAGGCATCTCAAGGACGCCCGCCTGTTGACTCTGCTGGACCGGATTTCCGTGTGTTCACATCAGCAATGTCGCATAATCCGGGGGAAAATCAAGATTGACCTGTGCGGGATGGGCAGCAAAAACAACAGGTCCATGGCAAAGTCGAAAGCCCCGCATTCTGGAAAAATTGACCCTTTGGCAATTCTCCGGTGTACACCATCCATCCAATGGGGATGCGGAATGATACGGAGGCCATCAGAATTCATTATGCTGACTGCATAATGGCATAAACTATAGTTGTTTTTCGTGTGAAACCGCTCCGGAAACACGGCATGGACTTTCAATACAACCACACCAGATCGAACATCATGAGAACCGGGATCAGGGAGCTGGTCCTGGCAAGTGACGTCTCTGTTCGTCTGGGAAATTGCATCGCCAACAACGAGGATCTTCCATTCGAGACGGTCGGAGCATACGTCCAGGCAGGCGACAAGGGAATCCTGAAAATGTTGTCCATACCCAATCTGGGCAGGAAGACTGCGTTGGAACTGGATGCCCTGGTCAGAACATATGTGGAATCCGGGGAGGCTCTGCAGAGAGAGGATCCAGAATACGACGAGCCTTTGCCAAAAAGGGCAAGCGATCAGGGGCGGGACAACATTCTGCGCCTGTTGGGAAACGTTCCGTTGCAGGCGGCTCTCAGGCATACCGGGGTCGAAGAAAGGGTCAGAAAGGGCGTCGACTCCCTCGGCGACGTCTGCTCCATCGGCGAGTTTGTCGAGCGGTACCAGGAGATACACACCCGTCTTCTGAAACAGTGGAGCTTCGGTCGCAAGTCACTGAAAAAAATTGAGGAAACGATTGAACAGATCATTCGATTGCGGGTTGGACAGGTTTCCGGCAATCGCGAGTTGGCCGACTCTGTGACGCTTGAGGAGTTGGTCGGAGGAGATGTTCCTGCAGGGGTACTCCACCGTTTCGCGGACATGGTTTTTCCCTCCGACTTCGGGGGAGAGGTCGACCTGGATGCCCTCTTTTCCGAACCGACAGAACTCCGGGACGTTCTCGAGCAGGTATTGCCGGTTGTTCATGCCCTCTCAATCAAGGAAAAGGATGTCATCCTGCGAAGATACGGACTGAACGGTTTTGCACCGCAGGCTCTGGAGGACGTGGCCAGGGAATTTTTCGTCACCCGTGAACGGGTACGTCAGGTGGAATCCGGAGCCATCAAGCGTCTTGGGGTGCCCAGGAATGCCGCTTTGTTTCGCAATCTTCTCGATGCCGAATCCATGCAGCTATGGTCAAACCTGTCCGGCGATACCGGATTCATTCCTGCGGAAGGCATGGAGACGGAGGCAATCCGCTCCAACGGTCTGCTCCGTCTGGCCCTCGATGTGGTCCATGATGGCGTTCACGGCTGGCTCAAGGCCACCGGTCGTCCTGTCCTTGGTGGATGGTTGAAAAATGACATCCCCGCCGATGAGTTCAGAAGTGACGTGCGCCTCATGGCAGAATTGGCCAGGGAGGGATTGTTCCCCATGCCGATCGGGCAGGCAGAAAAGACGACCGGCATGGACGTTCAGCGGATGCGCAGGGCAATCCGTCTTGTTTCGGAACTCCGAATTTTTGAGGGCCATCTTGTGAAGGGACACTTTGGTGTCCAGGCAAAAAGAACAGTTCGATTTTACAAGATGCTGCAGGCATCCCGGAGCAGACGTTTGATCGACTTCCGCATCCATCTGGCGGAATACGAGCGGCAGTTTCCGGAGGATGGTTGTTTCTTGCGCATTGCAGAGTTGACAATGGAACGTGCGCCCGGCCTTTTCAAAAAGGTGTTTGACAATTTCTGGTTTGCTGTTACACCGCCCGGCATTCCCATGGACGAGTCTGAGGCATCCGTATTGGTGGATGATGTCCCCATTGTGTACGCAGAACCGCAGGATGAAGAGGATCCAGGACCGGATGTCATGGGGGTGAAACAATGGCTGACGGACCTGCTTGATGTCAGGGGTCCCATGCGCTTCAATGATATAAAAGCCGAAGGGGTGGAGTCTCTTCCGGTGGGTATTTCGATCAACAGTCTTGGCGCTGTCCTCCAGACGGCCGGAGAATTCATGCGATTGGCCCCTGGAGTGTACGGCCTGCCGAAACATCTGGCTTTCATCAGAAACACCGGGAGACGCTATCCTTCCTCCCTGATGACGGAAGAGCAATGCCGGTGGTACGCCATGGCCCGCAAAGCCGGGGAACCGATGTCCCTGTTCCCGGCCTGGGACTTCCGGTTCGAGAGGGCGTTGTGCCATCTGGCAATGGCACATTGCAGCAGCGAGCTTTACGGTTCGCTGTTGGCTGTTTCCAGCCCCTCCCGGTGGGACTGCCCGCCTGACGAACTTGAAAAATGGCGTTGGCTGAAAAAACAGCACGGACGTTACCAGCTGGACGTTCCCTGTCGTCACTCCCTTGATCCTGGCAAGGTCACTCCCGATCAATTGCTTTCCGCCCTGTTGCTGATGCGCGCCACGGGAAGCCTGAGCTGGATTTCCTTCAACAGGGCCGGATTGACCCGGATCGACAGTCACAAATGCGCAGGCGGTTTGGCGCTGCTGATTGCAATGGGGGCGATCCAACCTGCGAGGCACTGGCAGGAGAGGCATTTGCCCGGTCCCGAAGCCGACAGGATACTCGAAATCCTTTCCGGGGAGCTGGCTTCCAAAGGAAAACTGTCCTGGAGATCGGGCGGGGCAAGAGAATTGCTGATCGCAGCCGGTGCCACCATCCCCCTCTCCGGAAAAGGATGGGTTGATGGCGGGGAATACAAGGAATTCATGGATCGGTTGCAGGACAATTGCAGCAAGGATGGCGAAAAGAATGAGGCCGGGGAATCCGATCTTGACGGAATAATCGGTAAGCAGGGATGGGCCCGGGAGTGGGAGAATGAAAAGCCTCCCGGAAATGATGCGTCCCAGGCCGATACCTGCGATGATCTGTTTCCGGGTGATGATTGGGAAAAGCAGTGGCAGGAGTAGTTGTCCACCTCCCTCAAGGAGTCAAACATCGGCAATGATGCCATGTTCCACAGCCAGATTCAGGATGATTCTTGCATCCATGGCCTGGGAGGACCACGGCTCCCTGGACCAGCCGTTGGCTGCGTAACCACCCAGAGTCGAGGCCACCTTCCGCTGTCGCTGATCCAGCACACCGCTTTTCAGTCCCCATGTGGCAATTTTCATCCAGGTTTCGGCCTCGATCCTTTTGCAGCGGGCAATGGCGTCCAGCTCATCAGGGGAAACAACCACCTGTTTCTCTTCCGGTTTGTTCCCCCACCCGGAGGTCTTCACGGTTCTGCTTTGCAACTCGGGCGGCAACCTGTCCGGCAGGGACAGTTCGGGCATGTCCCGGATCGCTTTCCAGCAGGCTTCCTTCTTGCACCATTCGGTGATGTTCCGGCCTGCCGCCGAGGCGATGATCTCCGCACTGATCAGGTGTGACCATGAGCGAAGCAGGTCCGCAAGTTCCGGGGAGATGTCCTGCCGCTCCCAGACCGAGCCAAGGTCGAACCGTCCGGATGACCGGAAGGAGAGCGCACTGACCAGATAGGCTACGATGTTGGCCCGGTAGGCAGGAAACTTTTCCTGGGAAACAATGCGATAGGATTGTCTGCAAATGATCGCCTTGGCGATCATCTCCCGGTAGTACAAGTCGTCCGGCACCCAGCCTTTCGGACGGACAATCCGCAGTTCCTGCATGAACATCACGAAATTCTTCTGTCCACCCATGCTGACGATGTGGGGACGCTGCTCCCAGGAATCAAGGAATTTCGCCATGTCAGTCTTGGTGAACTTGCGCGCCACTGGCGTGCGTTCGTTGAACTGACGTTTCTGGGCAGGGGTTGTTGCATCGGCCCTGGCGATCTGATACTGCCCGCGTGCTCTCTCGTAGAACCACCGCCCCTGCTCGCCGGGACACCACACCGAGTTCGACAACCGTTCAATGGCGATGTGGAACGGGTCGTTGGAAGAAAAATCCGCCATCTGAACAACGTTTTGGGTGTTCGCATATTCGGCAATTTTCGGGGCAAAGGCATCCAGGAGGTCGGGATGCAGCTCGGTAATCTTTGTCGGGACAAATACCTGTGAAATGTCCACCTTGTCGTACCGTTTCGCCCTGTGAATGGATGCCGTGGTCTGACCTCCGTTGACGATCTGCAATCCCTTGGCCGACTCGATGCCCAGCCCCCCGCCAGGCAGGGTGGTGGTGACCAGAGACTCGACGGTCACCGAGATGCCATTGTTGTAGGCCAGAAACCGGGCCGGTTCGTCGCGCAGGGTGGTTCTGATGCCCTTGTTGACCTTGCCTCTTGCCTGGAGGAACGACCGGACATTGCGCTCAAGCAATCTGGCCCCGAACTGATCGTACATCCGAAACAGCGTTTCCCCCGGCAGAATGGCCAGACAGGCCGAATACTCGGGCAGGTCGGATGGAACCCGAATGCAGGGCAGAGGGGCCCCGGTCAGTTTCACGAAATCGATCACGATCTCATCCTGGGGACGCCCGGATTGCAGGATGCGGAACAGCCTTTCGATGTCCCAGACATGAAAACTGATCTGGATGCCACCGGGGAGTGCCATCGGATTGATTTCTTTCTTTCCGGACACTCCATCCGTCAGGATGAACACCCGGACATTATTGATCTGTTTCTTCAGGTCGCAAATCCTCCCGGCCATGGCGAAAGATTCCGATGCCGGTTCCATGGTCTTGTGCAGTTCCCGGCAAGCCGCGTCGAAAAAGCGAACCGGCTGCTCGGCGGCTTTTCTCAATTCATCGGGGGGAATCCGTGCAGGTTCACCGGCATTCAGGAAAACTGTCGAGAAAAGATCCAGCGTGTCTTCCTCTTCGTTCACAGCGTAGCCGTTGACCCTGGCAATGGATTTCCCAACCCGACCCTCGAAATAGGCCAGATGCGGGGTTTCCGTGAATCCGTCCTCCTCCAGATGTTCCAGGACGAGTTCAGTGAAAGCGGTTTCCTTGAAATCTCCCTGACCATCCCCGCCCCCCATGGCTCGATCCAAAACCTCGGCATTGAAATCAATCACGAATTTTCGCAGTTCGTCATCCATGGTCGGTACCGAGAAGGAGGTGAACGGCTTCCTGTTCTTCCGTGGCAAAGGAAGCGCAGGCGTCTATGGAAACCTGATAACTGGCCGAGACGATTCCGGGTCTTGCATCGGACGGCCTGATCCTTGGGAACCCGCCCGCCACTCTGAACCAGCGCAGGCAAACGACCATGAATCGTCGGGAGGCGTAGAGGCTTGCATGGGTATCAAGATAACCGGCCTGGATCAGGAGTCCATCAAGCCGGGCCAGAGCGGCGACATCTTCCCCGCCCACGCGGTTCCGGATTCGCTCGACCAGTTCCGGCAGGGTGTCACCGTTCTCTCCGCTGCCGATATCCAGCATGGCATGGCACAGCAGAAGCAACCCGACCCGCGTCTCGTCAAGCTGGACCAGACTGGAAACGGTGAAACCGGGACGTGACGGGGTCGAAGAGGATTTCACCTCCAGGCAACGCCCTCCGAAATCAAAGTCGTGGATACCCCCCAACGGCCCCTTCCAGGAACCGGTGACATTCCCGGCAGGAAGGTTTCCGGCCAGTTTCTCCAGCAGGACAAGTTCGGCGAACAGACCGGCCTGTTCGTCCGGTCCCAATCCGTCCGGGCCATGTTTCTGCATGAATGCCTGCCAGATGTTCAGTCTTGCCACGAACACACGCAGTCCTTCGGCGTCCGATGAAGCCTCTCCCACAGCTCCGGCAACATCCTCGACCAGCACCTCGAACACATCGCCATACCGGTTGTCGGCAAGCACCAGACAAAGCCGGACTTTTCCGTTCGGACCCGGGATCACGGTTTCGGGATGAACAGTGAAACCCACAGATCGTGGAAAGCGGATGGATGTCGGGACCGTTCGTGATTCAAGCTCGACCAGCAGGCCGGGAATGGCACCGGGTTGTCCAAGGGCTGCAAAGATGTCACAAGCGGATGCCGGATACACGCGCCGGGCGTCCCACCCCGAAGAAGAACAGGTCGAGGCACCTATCGATCTCCAGGCATCACCGATAATGGTCACTCCGTCGACCCCATTTCCATTTCGGAATAGATGTTGTTGACGACATACTCCACCTGGCTGGCAGAAGAGCTGGCCGGAAAACTGATCCCGACTCCAATAAGCGGACCGGGAATGGATAAACCACCCTTTGCCGGAGCAAGCGGATAGAGCAGCAGCAAACCCCGTTGCGGAGGACGCATTTCCCTGATGAACGGTCCCATGGGCATGTCAGGAGCCTCCCGGCGTCGGGAACGTCCCGGGTCGGCATGCCAGGCTTCAACGGTTCGTGCCAGGGCGGACTCGTAGGCATTCTGGTCCAGATCGATGGCCTCGTCGCGTGGAGCCAACAGTCGGCGGATCATGTAACGTCCAAGTCTTTTCTGAGAGTCCATGTCGTGACACCGCTCGTTGGGGGACCGTTCGAGCAGATCGACAGGAAACCCGGCCACGGTCGTCCTTCCGCCATTCCCTCCGGACACCAGGACCACGGTCCAGTCAGTCAGTTCCCCCACCCGATTCTGCGCCTCGATGTATCTGACCAGCAACTCCCCGTTCACCTTCACGGCGGCTTCGTGAGTTCTGTGGTCTCCAAGAAAACCGGTCACGCGCTCCGGACTGACACCGTTCCACAGAGTGGTCTGTTTCCAACGCTCCTGCCTGCCTGCCGGTCTGGTTCGCACCGGGTCTGTTTCCGCAGCAGGTCCGAGGGACGTGAGGAGCCGTTCGGTTGCCGCCAGATTCGCAGCCAACACCTCGGGCTGGCGGTGGAAGACCACCGTTTCCGAAAGAGAACCGGCAAAGGAGAGACGAAGGGTGGCATGATGGCGCATCTTCACTCTGGAGGTGACCATCAAGGCAGGGTGGGATTTCACCTTCAAACCGTATTGTCTCGGCGTACCGCCGATGGCCACCATGTGGTCGAACTCCTGCCGCAGCTCTTCATTGGCTTCGGTGATGTGCTGGAACCATTCATCCAGCTCCCGGGTTGTGAACAGGCGGCACAAATCCAGGTAGCCCGGACGGTATCCGAACCACCGGCCCATTTGCATCAGGGTGTCGTACATGCGGGACGAGCGGAGAAAGTAACTGACCGAAAGCCCCTCCAGGGTGAGCCCCCGGGAAAGCTTGTCCCCTCCGATGGCAATGACGGCCAATCCGGTCTGGCGGTGATTCTCATAGTCGAGCACGTCCCCAGCCGTGCCATTGATCTCCCGAATGCGAACATCATCAAGAACATCCAGCAAGTGAGGTTCCACCGCTTTCCATGAAAGAACCGGAAGATGGTTGTCGCCCGTCTCCCGGATGACGCGGGACGTGGTTGGAAGGAAATCCTCCTCCCACATTTTTTTGAATCCTTCCCTGAAAGAGGATGTTCCCGTTTCGCCATGCCTGAGGCGGCGCTCAATGACCTGCACCTCTTTTTCCACCTGTCGTTTGACAGCCCTCTGGACCGAGGTGAATCGGGTGACATGGACCAGCATCGAATGGTGGACGCCTGTTTGTCCCCTGGCCCGTCTGCCAGCGCAAGCCAGAATGAAGGCCATGATCGCCTCCCTCAGGGAAGGGGGGATTTCATCCCGTCCGTCATAAAGGGGACGGTGACCATTCCTGTGTCCTGGGGGCGCCCAACCGATACGTTCCGCTGCGGAGTCCGATATCGCATGGTCCGTGACATGCCGAACCAACGGGAGAGGCGAAGAACCGTGTTCTGTCCCGACGTCCGGTTCCAGTCCAAAGATCCTGGCCGGACCGGAATAGTTGGAAGGAGCCGGAAGGTTCAGGATGAAGCTCCTTGGGAACAGATCTTCTCCCTCCTCCAGCGTGCGCCCCTTGTCGTGGATGAAAATGTTGGCAAAGGGGGTGGCCGTATACCCGACAAGCGCACTCTTGTTGAATGAATGCAGGATGCGTCGGATCAACCCGTTGATGACCTTTGGATCATAATCCTGGTCCGGTTCCCCGTCCTCGTTGTACTCCTGGAGGCCCGTGTCAACAGAGGCATGGTCGGCTTCGTCATCGATCAGCAGCAGCGGCACATTCTTCAGTATCGGCCTGCCGGTTTCCGGATCCCTCTCGTCGGCGGCGCGCCTGATCCATGTCAGAAGGTTTTTCAGAACGGAGGCATTCTTTTTCACCACAAACAGGACCGGTCTTTCACCGGGAGTGAAACCGAGCTGACCAGCCACCCGACGACTGATGTCCCCGAACGTGCTGCGGTTTGTGAAGCAGTACGGGCTGATCGAGGGATCGGAGTCGATCAGCCCGACGCCAACCGGGTGAAACTCCTGTTGCAGCACACCTCGTGAAGGTGTTTGTGCCGATTCGTATCCAAGGAAACCTTCGTCCAGACGCATCTGGGTCTGGCTGCGCAGGCTGTTGTGGGTTCCTCCTGGGTCCATTGCCTGACATGGCCAAGGCCAAGCCAGCTTTCCGCAACCAGGAGACGGCGGTTCCTGTAGACATAAAATCCTTGCTGGGCCGTCCAGCCCCTCGGTCCTCCCCTACGGACGAACTGCTTCTCATCCAACCGATCCTTGTGGGGAAGCACATATCCTTTCATCCTCACTGCAGCGCCATCCAGAGACCGGAACACCTCTTCTGGGGTGGATGTGGCACCGTGGTCCCGCAGGAACAGATCCCATGGCTTGACCCGGTTGCTTTCCGCATCGTAATCTGAGAGGAAGGGAAAAGGGGCGATTGCTATCATTTATCTCGGGTTAGGTATGAAAAGCGATTTCGACACTGTGTTGGAAATGTCGCAACTTCTAATACAGAACGAGACAGGGCGTCTGTACTCTACCATCACATCAGAAAATATTATTAGAGTCGTTGATTGTGTGTTGGAGCTAGAAGAAAAATGGCGTCAATCCGTAGATAAAAAACATGTTATTCAAATACTGACAGTGCGTTTATCTCTTTGGCTCGATCCAACACTTAAAAATATGGAAGACTCCCATGGCAGCGGGTAAACCATGGTCACGGGACGAATTATTACTGATAATGAACCTGTACTGCCGGATCCCTTTTGGGAGGCAGCATCAAAGATCTCCGGAAGTCATTCAGCTCGCTTCTGTTTTAGGGAGAACACCGAGTAGTGTTGCCATGAAGATGAATAATTTTACTTCTCTTGATCCCAAGGAAAAATCCCGTGGGGTGCGTGGATTATCTGGTGCAAGCAAGTTGGATTTGAGCGTTTGGAACGAATTCCATTCTGGTTGGGAGAATATGGCAGAGGAAAGCGAGTCTCTATGGCAGAACAGAGTAGAGGGACAAATCAAGACGCATGCGATACCTGATGATTTCTCCATTAGTAAATGTAAAGATAGCGCATTAGTTCAACCATCAGGTCCTACTGAAGGAAGGCGTGAAGTTAGCATTAGATTATCTCAAAGATTCTTCAGGCGGACGGTGCTAATAGATTATAGTGTTAGATGCTGTATTTCCGGTATCCAAATTCCTGAATTACTCATAGCAAGCCACATATTGCCGTGGGCCGATTTTCCAGAACACCGCATCAACCCGTCCAATGGCCTTTGTTTGTCCAGAATGCATGATGCAGCGTTTGATCAGGGGTTGATAGCGTTTGATGAGAATATGTGCGTGTTATTGAGTAAGAGATTTATGGAATTCCTGCCGAATGATGCGATCGAGGTAAATTTTAGCGCTTATGAAGGGAAACCACTTCGTTTGCCTGAAAAATTTCACCCAAGCAGAGAGTTCCTCGCCAAGCACAGGGAGATGGTTTTCCAAGGATAATATGGCCAGACTGTCAGGAAAATTTTCCCAAGACAAAGACTATTCATGGTTGGGGAACCTGGGCCGGATCGACATGATTCTGGCATCTCCCGAATGCACCAGCCATACCTGCGCCAGAGGCAACAGGGATCGGTGTGACGACAGCCGGAACACAGCGTTCCTCGTATTGAAATTCATCGACCACTTCCGCCCCCGATGGGTGATCATCGAGAACGTTGTCCATATGAAACGGTGGGAACGGTACCGAGAGTTTATCGGGGAACTCCGCAACCGGGGATTTTCCGTCGGGGAACAAACGCTGGATGCGGCCGGATTCGGTGTACCCCAGAACCGGCGACGTCTTTTCATAGTCTGTGACAGAGAGGCAGCAGAGGTTCCGGTGATCATGCCTTCCCGGTCAGCCACACAGATAGCAAGGGACATCCTTGATCCATGCGGTGTATGGAGGAGGAGTCCTCTGGACAACGGCAAGCGCGCCCTCCCAACTCTGGAACGGGCGGGACGCGCCATCAAGGAACTGGGAAAGGGCATTCCGTTCCTGGTGGTATATTACGGCAGCGACGCGGCGGGCGGCTGGCAATCCCTGGAACGGCCAATCAGGACGTTGACAACATTGGATCGGTTCGGTCTGGTGGAGTGGGAAAACGGTATTCCCACCCTGCGAATGCTGCAGGTTTCGGAACTGAAACGCGCCATGGGATTCACCGACAACTTCGTCCTGTCGCAGGGGTGTCGCCGGGACCGGTTCAAGGTGCTCGGAAACGGCGTCTGCCCTCCGGTCATGGCATCCATCGTCGAACAAGTCGCATGGAAATATGGCTGTCAACATATTGTTCCAGAAATGAAATTTTTCCGGAACGGATTCGGGCTTGCCGTGAATCATGAAAGTGAAGTGCATGTCTGATCGCAGAGGGTCGCATATTCTCATGGGCATTCCATCCAGGGAAACGAGTCCGGAGACGGAGCATGCCCATCGACCTTGATTCCCTGCGCGAAGGCTGGGACTGCGAGGCGAAGACCGCCGGTGGGCGGGATGGTCGCGGGCAGGTGCCCGCCAGTCTGTGGGAAACCTACAGCGCCATGGCCAACACCGAGGGCGGGATCATTCTGCTCGGTGTACGCGAAAGCAGGGACGGACATTTTCAAGCGGTCGGCATTCCCGACCTCGACCGGGTGGAGCGGGATTTCTGGAATCAGGTCAACGACCCCAACAAAGTGAACCGCAACCTGCTGCGACGGCAGGACGTGGAGCGGATCGATCTGGAGGGGCGCGCCATCCTCCTCATCCGCGTTCCCCAGGCCGAACGGCGGCAGCGCCCGGTCTTTCTGAACGGCAATCCCCTCAAGGGAACCTACGTCCGCCGCCACGACGGCGATCACCGCACCTCCGACGAAGAGGTACGGCGGTTCCTGGCCGAAGCGGAGGAGTCGCCGCGTGACGGAGAAATCCTGGACGGCTACGGTCTGGACGATCTGGAGCCGGACAGTCTGGCGGCCTTTCGCAACCTGTTCCGCACCCAATCTCCCGGTCATCCCTTCCTGGCAGGGGATGACCGGGAGATGCTGCGGCAGTTGGGAGGTTGGGGGCGGGAACGCACCTCCAACCGGGAAGGCCCGACCCTGGCCGGGTTGCTGATGTTCGGCAAACAGCGGAGCATCCTCGACCGCCTGCCCGCCTTCCACCTGGATTATCAACACCTTCCCGAGCCTTCCGACCCGGCGGGGATGCGCTGGCTCGACCGAATCACCCCGGACGGCACCTGGCCCGGCAATCTGTTCGAATTCTACCGCAAAGTGGTCCCCAAACTGCGTGATGGGGTACGAATTCCTTTTCGGTTGGGGCAGGATCTCCTGCGCCGGGATGACACGCCCCAGCACGAGGCGTTGCGCGAGGCCCTGGTCAATGCCCTGATCCATGCCGACCATGCCGGTCGCGGCGGCATTCGGATTCGGCGCGCCCCCAACCGGTTCGAGTTCATCAACCCCGGCACCCTGCGCATCCCCAGGGAGCAGGTCCGCATCGGCGGACGCAGCGACTGTCGCAATCCTGCCATCCAACGGATGTTCCAGATGATCGGCGCGGGCGAGAAGGCCGGTTCCGGCTTCCCGCGCATCGTCCAGGCCTGGCGCGAACAGCACTGGCGTGCCCCTTTGCTGGAGGAGGATCACGAACTCCACGAAACCCGGTTGACCCTGACCACCTTGAGCCTGTTTCCCGTCGAGGTGAGCGAGGAACTGGAGCGGCGATTCCCCGGACGGCTCGCCGCCCTGGATCAGGAAGCACGCTTGGCCCTGGCCACAGCCCTGCTGGAGGGGCGGGTTTCCAACAATCGCCTGCGGGAACTCACGGAAACGCACCCCAGTGACCTGACAAGGATGCTGCGCGGGCTGGTCCGGGAAGGCTTCCTGGAATCCCATGGCAAACAGCGGTGGACCTGGTACACGGTCCAGGCAGGGGCTGCGCTTGTGGAGGAGGCTGACGGGAGGTCCGAAGGTTTGGTCGGAGGGTCCGAAGGTTTGCCGCCGGGGTCCGAAGGTTTGCCGAAGGAACTTCTGGATCAGGCGGCCAGCATCCGGACTCGCGGCAAGGTTGGCAGGGGGGATGTCCACGCGGTAATCCTGGCCCTGTGCCGGGGACGCCACCTCTCTCTGCGCACCCTGAGCGGTATGCTTGGCCGCTCCCCGGACTACGTCCGCCCCAATTTTCTCCGTGAACTGGTGAAGTCCGGGCAACTGGAGTCCCTGTATCCTGACCGTCCGAACCATCCGGATCAAGCCTATCGCACCCGTGATGGAGTGGAAGGGGATGCAAAGTGAGTGGCTCATCGGGCCTTGCTGCCTTGGTGACCTCCGATGCGTTGCGTCGCCTGGCAGGCCCCCAGTCTTTTTCCCGTGGGCAGTCCTATCTCGCCGGTGGACAGGTGCGCTCCCTGTTCGAAGACGGGGAGTCCATCACAACCAGGAACACTGTCAAGTTGGCGAACCCCTTCAAACCATGGTAGCATGCAGGCATGGATACGACCCCAGAACTCTATCATGGCTACCGCTTTCCTGGCGAGATCATCGGCCACGCAGTTTGGTTCTACCGCCGTTTCGCCCTGCATTTCAAGAATGTTGAAGAAATCTTGGCTGCTCGGGGCATTCATGCGGAAAGGTGGAAACCATGACCGGCGTGACCCAGGAATTGTTGGCGGAAGCGACCCGGATCATCATCGCGGCGGTGGATCCCGAACAGGTGATTCTCTTCGGCTCCCACGCCCGAGGCGAGGCGCGTGCTGATTCCGATCTCGATCTGCTGGTGGTGGAGTCCGCGCCCTTTGGTCCGGAACGCAGCCGCTACCGGGAGATGGCGCGCCTGGAAAAAGCCATGGGGCGGTTTCCCTTGGCCACGGACATCCTGGTCTACAGCCGCGAGGAGATCGAACGTTTCCGTAGCGCGGCCTGCCATCTGATCCATCAGGCCTTGCAGGAAGGGCGGGTACTGTATGAGCGACCGTGAAACCGCCCGCCAACTGTTGACCATGGCCGCCAAGGATTTCCGGGCGATGACGATCCTGGCCCATGCGGAACCTGTCCCCGTGGAAGCCTGCGGCTTTCACGCCCAACAAGCGGTGGAAAAAGCGCTCAAGGCTTGGCTCGCGCTCCTCGGACAAAAGCCGCCCCGCGCCCACAGCCTGAGCATCCTGATTCAGCAATTGGAAACGCTGGGGGTCGAGGTCGAACCGCTGTGGGACTTCGCCGAGCTGTCACCCTTCGCCGTACAATTCCGGTACGAATCTCTCGATGGCATGGATATTGGCCTTGATATCGCTGACTGGTTGGGGCGGGTGCAGGAGTTGGTGGAAAGGGTTGAAACGGTACTGGCGAAGCTGGCAGAAACTCGCCCCGACTGATCCGGTAAGGAGGTCAGCTTCGTCTTGGGAATGATTGGAGTGTACCAAAATATAGGAAGCCTTCTCTATCATAACGATAGCCCAAATGTAGCCGATTTATTGGAACCAAGGAATGGTCACGCTGCTGCCCGATGGTAGGACCGGATGATTCCTCCCAGGGACTCCCTGCTGCGGATCGTCCCAGTCTCCTGGGGCCGGAAGTTCACTTGCAAGACGTTGTTCCCGATGCCATCGCCTGAATGAGGTCGCTCGGTATTGTAATGGTGGATCCAGGTCTTCAGAATATAGGCGAGTTGAGATCGACTGAAACAGACAAAGAAATCAAGCAGTTCGCGCTTTAGGCTGGCCACAAAGGATTCCGCGTATGCGTTCACCTGAGGCGCTCCGTGGGGAATCTGGATGACCCGAACGTCTTCTGATTTCCAGACCTCGTTGAAGGGGCCGGAGAACTTGGTGTCGGCGTCACGGATCAGGAATCGGGCTTTGATGCCTTGCTCATCGCACCACATCAAGGCGTTGCGGGCCTGTTGGGTTACCCAGGCACTGTCGGGGGAATAGGTCGGCGCGCTGCAATGGACCCGCCTGCTACCCAGATGGATGAAGACCAGGGCGTAGGCTGTCATCTTGCCCATGGGGGTGAAGACGTCCCAGGTGAAGAAATCGCAGGCCACGACGGATTCCAGGTGAGCCTTGAGGAAGGTAAGCCAAGGCAGCGGCGGTTTCTTCTTCTCCTTCTCGGGGGTTGGGTGGATGTCGGCTTCCCGCAGAATCCGCTTGACTGTGGTGGCTCCGGCATACAGCCCCAGCTTTTTGAGTTCCCCGGCGATGCGCCGATAGCCCCAGAGGATGTTCTCCTTGGCCATGAGGATGGCGGCGTCCCGCAGTTCCTGGGCCAGACGGGGGCGTCCGAGTTGCTTGAAAGGCTGGTCCTGGTTGGACTGGCTGACCCAGCGCCGATGGGTGGCGGGCTTGACGATCTCCATCAGGTCGGCGACATTGTGGGCGCACTCGGCTCCGATGCGGAGAAGTTCCGATTATTCTTCTGGCGACGGGGAAATGCGCTTGGTCGTTACTCGCGCTTGAAGGATGCGGATCTGAGCCTTGAGGAACCGGATTTCGGCATTATGCCGGGGACTGAAGAAGTGGGCCATCATGGTCCACAGGAGGAGCATGAACGAACTTGGCATTGCGGAACCGCCCTCGCGCTGTTTTGAAAAAATGGCCAGAAGCCATGAGAGGACGGTATCCTACATTTTGGTACAGGCCTCAGAAAGGGTCGATGGCACCCCCCTGCCCTCCTGGTCTTCGAGAACTTCCACGCACCCCCGGTCAACGGTATGCAGCCGGATCGGGATCGACCAGGAAGAGGCGCATGAAAGAGTCATGGCGTGCAGTCCCCCCGGTCTGAGCAGGTGACGGACAGGGGCTGAAGAACTTTTTTTAACCTTCCCCGATTCCCCTGGTCCATAAACAGGTTGCCTTCCTGAAATCCCGCTCGCCAGATCGAAAAGAAATTGGAATATTCTCCTCTTCGGGAGTCGAACCGAGCGGAGAATTTTCCGTTTGGCGTATGGTTCGCTCCACCCATTTTCTTCTCTCCTGGCCACTATTCTCTAAAAGCTCTGGACTCGCCCCTGG
>JADGAQ010000088.1 GCA_015231925.1 Magnetococcales bacterium | reverse complement strand
GCCACGGTGGTGCCGAGGAAAAAGCCGGCCCAGCTCATCTGGCTGGCCATCCAGCCTCCCGAAGAGGCCAGCAGGGTGCGTCCGAAGGACATGAAGGAGGAGAGCAGGGCATACTGGGTGGCGGTAAAGGCCTGATTGCACAACGCCGAAAGATAGGCCACGAAGGCGGCGGTGCCCATGCCGCCGGCCAGATTTTCCGCGGCAATCGCCGCCACCAGCCATTCGGTCTGTCCCGCGCCCCACCAGGCCAGCCCGACGAAGACCAGGTTGGAGAGCATCTGCAACAGGCCACACCACAACAAGGCCGACAGAATGCCCAGGCGGTTGACCAACACCCCGCCCGCCACGCTGCCCAGCAGCGTCGCCGCCAGACCGAAGACCTTGGTCACATTGGCGATGGTGATCTTGGTGAAACCGATCTCCACCAGAAACGGCCCGGTCATCACCCCGGCCAGGGCATCGCCGAACTTGAACAGCAGAATGAACAGCAGGATCCACAACCAGCCCCGACGATTCATGAAGTCCCGGAACGGCTCCACGACGGCGCGTTGCCCCCAGGCCAGCAGCCTTTCACGCCGGGAAGCGCCCTCCCTGGGGCTCGCCGCAACCTCCTTGACCTCCGGTTCCGGCAGCCACCAGGCGGTGAGCATGCCCACGGACATCAGGCCCGCCATGACCAGGTAGGTGGTGGCCCATCCGTACCAGGTGGCCAGATAGAGCGCCCCGGCCCCCGAGGCCAGCATGCCGACGCGATAGCCCAACACCACCATGGCGGCTCCCGCGCCGTATTGACGCGGTTGCAGCAACTCCACGCGAAAGGCGTCGATGACGATATCCTGACTGGCGGAAAAAAAGGCCACCAGCAGCGCCAGCAGGGCGGTGCGACTGGGATCGACGGCGGGATCGGCCCCGCCCAGGGCGAGAATGGCCAGCATCAGGCCGAATTGCAGGAGCAAAAGCCAACTGCGGCGACGCCCCAGCAACCGGGTCAAACCCGGCAGGGGCAACTGGTCGATGAGAGGCGACCAGAGGAATTTGAAGGTGTAGGGAGTCCCCGCCAGGGCGAAGAGACCGATGGTGGTCTTGTCCACCCGGGCTTCCGTCAGCCACAGGGCCAGGGTGCCCGCCGTCAGCGCCAGGGGCAGGCCGGAGGAGAAACCCAGCAGGAAGACCCCCAACAGCCGCGGATGGAAATAGAGCGCCACATCCTGCCGCCAACCCGATTGTGCCACCACGTCCGCGCTCCCCATCAAAAGATGATCCGTTTGGCGGAGAGGCCCTGTTCCTCACGGGCCAGCAACGGCACCGCATAACCGGGCAACCGGGCGCGCAAGCCCGCCAGCAGCGATTGCCCCTCCTCCTGCCCCACCTCGAAGTGGGCGGTTCCCGCCACCCGGTCCAGCAGATGCAGATAATAGGGCCGCACACCGCAATCGACCAGCCGGTTGAACAGCTCTTCCAACACCTCCAGGGAGTCGTTGACCCCCCGCAGCAAAACCGATTGGGAGAGAACGGGAATGCCCTCCCGCACCAGACGGCGCAGGGCCTGTTCCCCACCTCCCATCAACTCCCCGGCGTGGTTGCAATGCACCACCAGCCAGGGTTGCAGGCGTATGCCCTTCAGCCAATCCAGCAGCGAGGCCCCCACCCGCTCCGGCGAAACCAAAGGCATGCGGGTGTGAATGCGCAGGCGTTGCAAATGGGGCATGGCCCCCAACTCCCCCGCCATCCAGGCCAACTCCTCGTCGGCCAGCATCAGGGGATCGCCCCCGGACCAGATGATCTCTTTCAGGAAGCTGCGCTCCCGGATCCAGTTCAAGGTGCCGCGCCAACCCTCACGGGTGGTGGGGATCGGCCCCAGACCGTGGCGACGGAAGCAGAAGCGGCAATGCACGGCGCACTGCGCGGAAAGCAGCATCAGCACCCGACCCGGATATTTGGCCAACAGGCCGGGAACGGTTTTGCTCCCCTCCTCTCCCAGGGGATCGAGGTCGAAACCCTCCACATCGCGCAACTCCTCGCCACCGGGACGCCATTGACGCACCAGGGGATCCTCCTCTTCGGCCCAATCCACCCGCTTCCACAACGAGAGGGGCACCCGGAAGGGAAAACGGTGATGGGCCTGTTCCTCGGCTTCGTTCAGGAAGGGATGATCCGGGCGGGAAAGAGTGATATATTGAAGAGATTTCATGGGTGTGACAGCCTATCCTTCATCCGTTCTCGCGAGGAAACCATGCTCAACCATAACCAATTGCGCCAGGGCACCCGGGTCGATATCGACGACGCGCCCTGGATCATCGTCTCCGCCCAGTTCGTCAAGCCCGGCAAGGGCCAGGCCTTCACCAAAATCCGCATCAAGAACCTCGTCGATGGCCGGGTGATCGACCGGACCTTCAAATCGGGCGAAACGGTCAACAAGGCCGACGTGGTCGACAAGGAGATGCAATATCTGTACAACGACGGCAAGTTCTGGCACTTCATGGAGCCGGCAACCTGCGAACAGGTCGCCCTTTCGGAGTCCCAGATCGACGAGGTGCGCAATTACCTCAAGGAGCAGGAGACCTATCTGGTCACCCAGTGGAAGGGACAGGCCATTTCGGTCATGCCGCCGCAGTTCATGGTTCTGCTGGTCAGCCAGTGCGAACCGGGCATCAAGGGCGATACCGTCTCCGGTGCCACCAAACCCGCCACATTGGAATCGGGCGTCGTGGTCAAGGTGCCCCTCTTCGTCAACGAAGGGGATCGCATCAAGGTGGACACCCGCACCGGCGAGTATGTGGAACGTGCCAAATCCTGACTGGCGTCCCGGCCCATCCATCGAGGCCTTGCGCCGTCGGGCGGAATGGATGCGTCAGGTACGGAGCTTTTTCGAGGAACGCGGCCTCCTGGAGGTGGAAACCCCCCTCCTGGTGGCCGCTCTGGCCCCCGAAATCCACATCGATCCGGTAAGCTGCGCCTCCCCTTTTCCGGGAGACGCACGTCCATGGTACCTGCTGCCCTCGCCGGAAGTCCACATGAAGCGTCTGCTGGCGGCGGGTTCCGGTGCGGTTTTTCAGATCAGCCGCTGTTTCCGGCGCGGGGAATGGGGTCAGCATCATAACCCCGAATTCACCATGCTGGAGTGGTACCGCCCCGGCTGGGATCTGGAAGCCCTGATGGAGGAGGTATGCGATCTGATTCGCCTCTTCTCGCCCCAGGAGCGGTTTCTCTTCTGGAGTTTTCGGGAGGCTTTCCAGGAGTTCGCCGACCTCGATCCCTTCGAGGCCTCCCCGGAGGAGATGCGCGCCCGGCTCCCGGAAGGCGTTCCCTCGGATTTGGACCGGGAAGCCCTGTGGGACCTGCTGTTGAACGCCCGGGTCGAACCCGCCTTGCACGCCCTGGACGCGCCGGTACTGCTGACGGCGTTCCCGGCAAGCCGCGCCGGCATGTCCCGGATCCTCCCCGGCGAGCCCCCGCTGGCGCAACGCTTCGAGCTTTACTGGCGGGGACTGGAGCTGGCCAACGGCT
This sequence comes from Magnetococcales bacterium, assembly GCA_015231925.1. Classification (NCBI taxonomy): domain Bacteria; kingdom Pseudomonadati; phylum Pseudomonadota; class Magnetococcia; order Magnetococcales; species Magnetococcales bacterium. Next base: position 13,437 of record JADGAQ010000088.1, on the reverse strand, counting down.
ATCAGGAGTTGACCGACGCTTCTCAACAGGCGCAACGGCTCCAAGAGGCCAACCTCTGGCGAGGCAACAACGCCCTGCCGCCCCTGCCCGTCGATGGCGATTTCCTGCAGGCCCTACAGGCCGGAATGCCGGAGTGCGCCGGAGTGGCCGTCGGGCTGGATCGCCTCTTCATGGCGCTGGAGCGGGTCGAAACCATCGGCGAGATCATGGCGTTCACCTCCCATCCACCTTCTTCTTGAAACCAGGAGTTCGGCCATGGCTCTTTTGCACACCCCCCCCGGTGATCTCGGCAGCCCCGCCGCCCCCTTCTCCCTGCCCGGCGTCGACGGACGCACCTGGAGTCTGAGCGACTTTTCCCAGGAGGCGGTGCTGGTGGTGATGTTCATCTGCAACCACTGCCCTTACGTACAGGCCATCGAGGAGCGGCTGATCCGTCTGGCCCGTGAGCTGCAACCACGGGGCGCACGCTTTGTCGGCATCAACAGCAACGACACGGTGGCCTATCCGGAAGACAGTTTCGACAATATGAAAAAACGCGCCAAGCAGAAAGGTTATCCCTTTCTCTATCTGCTGGATGCCACCCAGGAGGTGGCCCGAAGCTATGGCGCGGTCTGCACCCCGGACTTTTTCGTTTACGACAGCCAGCGCACCCTGCGTTACCGGGGACGGCTGGACGACTCCCCCCGCAACGAAGATGCCGTGACCCGTCAGGAGATGCGGGAGGCGATTCTAGCCTTGCTGGAGGGCAAAACGGTGGCGGAACCCCAAAATCCGGCCATGGGCTGCAGCATGAAGTGGAAAGATTAAACTTCGGGGTCTCTCCGGCCGATACGTCTTGCAAGGCCCCACGGGGCTCCCGAAGACCGCTTTCCAGAGGAGAGACGCCAATGTCCCATATGCCTACCCCCGCCGGTTGGGTTCCCCTGCGTCAAGCATTGGTGGAGGGCGTCCGTGGCGCCAAACAGCGTTCCGTTGCCCATCCGGATCTCGCCTCCCTGCCGGAATGGTGGGTCTCCTTCGAGGACTATACCCTGAAAGGGGTGCGCCGCAAGAAGCCGGAAGTCCCGATCACCGTCATCAAGGCGGGCCTGCCGAAGCCCCCCCCGGAGCCGTTGCCGGAGGAGGCCTATCACACCCTACTGGAAGCCTACGGCGAAATCGCCTCCGCCCCCGGCGCCGACAGCCCGGTTTTCGAAACCATCGAACTGGTGCGCCAGGACTCCCGCGACATGGCTCAGGAAGGCGCCTTCTCCCGCTCCACCCAACGGCTGCACGAAGGCCGCCTGAACAAGATCCGCGAGAACTACGCCAAAGAGACCGAAGCGGTGACCAACTGGTTTTTGCAGGAGTTCTTCCGCGTCATAGAAGATTACGAGATTCCGGAACTGCCGTTTCGGCGTTGAAGTATCCCCCTGGGCAAGGATTCTGTGGATAACTTACCCTTCCGGGAAAGGCTGTTGAAAACCCTCTCCGGCACAACAGGCTGTTTTTATTTGGAATAATCCTCAATCCCCCGAAAGATGCCACAGAGTTATCCACAGGCTGTGGATAACTCTGTGGATAACTCCGTCACCTCACCCAGCCAGCCTTCCTCCGCGCTATCGACGCTCGACAGCCTCACGCCGACGATCTGGCCGCGCCGATCCCGCAGGTCCGGATCGGCGACACTGACCGGAAGGAAACCCGGCGTCTTGCCGAGCAGACGGCCCTGGATCCGCTCCTCGACCAGAAGGGTATCGGTACTCCCAAGCCGCTGCCGAAGGCGCTGCAGCAGGGCTGCCCGGCCCACGGCCCGCAAACGGGCGGAACGCTCCACCTGGATATCGCCGGACACCTGAAAGCGTGGCGGAATGCGCGCCGCAGGGGTGCCCGGACGGGGGGAGTAGCGAAAAACATGCAGCAGGCACAGACCGCTCTCCCGCACCAGCTCCAGGGTGGCGTCGAAGTCCGCCTCGCTCTCCGTGGGGAATCCCACGATGAAGTCCCCGCCCAAGACCAGATCCGGGCGACGCTCCGTCAACTCCCGGAGTTTTTCGATGACCTCCCGGCCTCCCCCGCGACGGGCCATGCGTTTGCGCACCCGGTCGCTGCCCGACTGGATGGAGAGATGCAGGTGGGGCATCAGCCGCTCCTCCCCGGCCAGAAGCGCCGCCAGCTCCGCGTCGATATCGAGGGGATCGATGGAGGAGAGGCGCAGACGTTCGAGTTCCGGGCTGGAACGCAGCAGCTCGCTCACCAGAAAGGCCAGTCCCGTGCCAATATCCCGTCCGTAGCTGCCCAGATCGATGCCGGTCAGCACCAACTCCCGATTGCCCTGGGCGCGAGCCTCACGGGCCATGGCCACAACCTCCTCCGGTGACACGGAGCGGGCCGCCCCGCGCAACGCCGGAATGACGCAGTAGGTGCAGCGATGGTCACAGCCATCCTGGACCTTCAAAAAGTGGCGGGTGCGGGTGGAAACCGGAGGGGCCGGCAGGCCGTCGGGCAGGGGATCGGGTTTGGCCCCGGCGAGGTCCTCCAGCAACCGATCCTTGCCCGCCATGGGCACCACGGCGGCAACCCCCGGCATGGCCTCCAGAGCCGCCGCGTCGCGTTGGGCGTAACATCCCGTCACCACCACCCGAACCTCGGGATGCTCCCGAATCAGACGGCGAATGGCCTGACGCGCCTGCCGTTCGCTCTCGGCGGTCACGGCGCAGGTGTTGACCACCACCACGTCGGCCTCACCGGGCGTGGAGACCAGTCGCCAGCCCTGCTCCCGCCCCTGCAGACGCAGCTTTTCCCCCTCCACCTGGTTGACCCGGCAGCCCATGTCCACCACCGCCAGGCCATACTTTTTTTTCTCTATCATTGACGAACTCATCAAGCCTTCCCATTATGAAATCCCGGAAGTGGCTCCCTCTTGATCGGAATCCCGGGGTAGTGCCCATCATGTTGCCATCGTCCCTGAAAAACGTCTTCTCCCCGGTTCTGCAGAACCTGCTGGACCTGCTCTGCGACCTGATCGGCCCGGCCTATCTGGTGGGCGGGGTGCTGCGGGACGTGCTGCAAAACAACTTCCTCTCCAACGACCTGAATCTGATCGTGCCCCTCTCCCTGGCCGAATGCCAGCGTCGCCTGCATCAGGGGGGCTTCACCGACGTGGTCATGGGCAACCGGCCCAACAGTCTGCTTCTGCCCCTGCGCCGTCACGAAAACCCCAAAACCGTCGAAATCGCCACCTATCGTCACCGTCCGGGGGTCTCCCCCACCGTCGAGGAGGATCTCTTCCACCGGGACATCACCGTCAACGCCATGGCCTACAAATGGCCGGACGGTCCCCTGGTCGATCCCTTCGGCGGTCTGCAGGATCTCTATCAAAACCGCATCCGCCTGGTCAACGGGGAGCAGACCCTGGTGGAAGACCCCCTGCGGGCTCTGCGCTTTTTCCGCTTTCTGCTGCAACTGGGCGCCAACCCCGCACCCCAGGATCTGCTCCTGTGCCAGGAGATGCAACTCGGCTCGGTCTCGGGAGATCGGGTACGCGCCGAACTGGATCAGGTCTTCTCCCTGGATCTGGAAGAGGCCTCCTCCCGCAGTTGGATCAACCTGCTCTTCTCTTCCCGCCTGGGCAGCGGCATCCTTCCGGAACTCTATCTGCTGCGCCATCGCGTGGTATCGGACGAAAAACAGCCCTATTCGATCTGGGACTTCGTCTTCAACGCCTTGTGGAGCCTCGACTGGCCGGAACGGGAAGAGGAGATCTCACTGCTCGACTTCCGCTGGGCCCTGCTGTTGCACGCCCTGGGCTGGAAGGAGGTCGCCCTGCCGGAGGAGAGCGTCCCCGGACCCTACCCCACCCAGGAGCAGTTGTTCACCAGCGAAACCACGGCCTCCCTGGTTCTGGAGAGACTGCGCTTTTCCAAACGCCGCGCCCGGCGCATCATGACCCTGATCGCCCAGCAGAACGTGCCCCTGACCATCGGGGAACGCTTCATGCGCCGGCTGATCAACCAGGGGCTGCCCCTGGAGTCGTTGCTGCGCTTTCAGAAGGCTCGACTGACCGCCCTGGCACTGGTGCGACCCGGCTTTCACAAACCCGCCCGCATCGCGGAGGATTATCGCCGCGCTCTGGTGCGCTGCCAGGCCTCACGCCGCGCCAGCAGCCGCTTCAGCCCCCACGATCTGGCCCTCTCCGGAGGGGATCTGCTGAACATGGTGCGCCTGCCGCCGGGCCCCTGGCTGGGCAAATTGCAAGGCTGGCTGGTGGACTGGATCAGCCAGGATCCGGGGCGTAACAAAAAGGAACCCCTGGAAAATCAGGTCCGCATGTGGATTGCCAACAAGGCGCCCTTCTGACTCACTCCATTTGGGCATCGATGAAACAGAGCTGCTTGTGGTCTTCCATGAAGCGCAAGACCCGGGCCACCACCCGGTCCGGATCGTCTTCGATCTCCATCAGGTCCAGATCGCTCCGGCTGATGCTGGCCTCCCCCAGAACGGTATGGGCGAGCCACTGTTTCAAACCCGCCCAATAGGTCGAACCGAAGAGGATGATGGGCACCTTGGGCATCTTGCGGGTTTGCACCAGGGTCAAGGCCTCGAAAAGCTCGTCCAGGGTGCCGAATCCGCCCGGAAAGATGATGATGGCATCGGCGTATTTGACGAACATCAGCTTGCGCACGAAAAAATAGCGAAAGGTCAGCGAGACATTCTGATAGTCATTGCTGCGCTGCTCGAAAGGGAGATCCACATTGAGCCCGATGGAGTGGCCCCCGTGGCGGAAGCAACCCCGGTTGGCCGCCTCCATGATGCCGGGCCCCCCTCCGGTAATCACCGAGATGCCGTGTTTGGAGAGCTTCTCGGCCACCAGGACCGCCGCCATGTAATAGGGCGAATCGGGTTGGGTGCGGGCGCTGCCGAAGACGGTCACCGCAGGACCGGGCCCCAGATTGCGCATGGTCTCGATGCCGTCGATCAGTTCCGCCTGAATGCGAAAGATACGCCACGCCTCGGTTGTCTTGAAATCCTCGACCACGGTTTTCCCCCTCACGCGATTATCAACGTCCAACCATTCCGGGATCCCAGGCTCGCCATCCCGCCAGCAGCGGGAAGTAGAGACCGGTCATCACCGGTTCGCCGGTCATGGCGGTCAGCAGACGGGCGTATCGGGCCAATTGTCCCCGATAGCGCTCCAGTTCCTGATCCAGAAAACTCTCCCGCTCGCCCTTATGGTAGCCTGTTTTGAAATCGACGATCCAGCGTTGTCCGTCCGAATCCACAAAAGAGCGGTCGATGGCCACCTGAACCATCTCGCCCCGATCCATGCCGGCCAACTCCCACTCGGAACGCGCCTCGCGATGGCGGGAATCCAGGATCCAGCGCCCGCGTTCGTCCCGCAAGGTCACGCGCATCGCCTCCATGGCGCGGGAGAGGGCCGCATCCACCTCATCCAGGGGCACGCCCAGTCCCAGCAACTGCCGCCGAATGGCCGGCCCCATGGACTCAACTCGGCTCGGCGTCCAGCGGGAGAGCGGCTCCCGTGCCACCAGCAGCATCAGGCGATGCACCACCTGACCCAGGCAGCGAATGGTCTGGCCCGCCCACTCGAAGGGAATATCCACGGGAACCATTCCCGCTGCGGGTCGCCCCGAAACCCGCAAGGCCGACGGCATCGGTGGCCGGGTCCAGAGGGCGGGCAGTCGTCCCCGCTCCCCGTCCACACCCGAGGGAATCCTCTCCTCCTGCTCCGGAGGCTGGGGAAAGGTACCCGATTGCGCCGCCCGGACAAAAGGCTCTTCCACCTGGGGCCACAAGGCCTTCAGAAACGTGCCGGGGCCGGGGGAAAAGGTTCCGTCCGCCTTGACCTCGGGGGTTACGGCCAACAGGTGCAGGGCCTTTCGAGCCCGGGTCAGGGCCACATAGAGCAATCGGGCAGCCTCCTCGCGGGCCTGTTTCCGCTCCAACCGGTTCAAATAGTCGAAGTGGGGATCCGGTTCCTTTTGACGACGACCGGAGATGGGCGCCATCAACAGGGAGGGACCCGGCTCCAGCTCGGGATCGTGACTCCAGGCCAGAAGGGAACTCTCCTCCCGGCGCGGCGTGCGATGCAGTCCGGGCAGGATCACCCGGTCGAACTCCAACCCCTTGGCCTTGTGAATGGTCATGATCTGCAAACGGGGGGCCTCAACCTCCCCGGCAGCCTCGGACCGGGCGAAAAGGAATCCCACCCGTTCGGCCATCACCGTGCCGTCCACCGCAATGCCCTCTTCTTCCAGAGCGCTCAACAGTTCCAGGAAACGGCTGGCTTCGCTCCACTCCTCCGGGCCGGTGAGGGTGGCACCGCCGCCGAGGGCAAGCCAGCAGCGTTCCACCGCCAGGCGGGAGAGGTGACCCCGCGATTCGGCCACGGCCACGGACAGGACGGGGACAATGCGGCTCAGTCGTTCCTTCCCTTCCGAAGAGAGCGCCGTCAGGGACTCGAAACGGCGCAACAATTCAAAAACGGTACTCTCCCGCCGGGCTTCGTTCAACACCACCAGATCGGCCAGGCTCACACCACAGGGGGCGGCGCGCAACAGGGCGTTCCAGTGCAGGCTATCTCCCGGATGGAGCAGGGCCGCCGCCAGAGAATAGAGATCCCGCACCACCGGACGACTCTCCAGAGGATGCAGATCCGGCGCGGAAAAGGCCACCCCCGCCGCCTGCAACGCCGGCAGAACGGCCGACAGATGGGTTCGGGCCCGCACCAGGATGCCCAGGCTGTCCAGGGGATACCGTCGCAACAGCCCGGATACCAGGGAGACGACCCATCGGGCCTGCATGGCTTCGTCCGCCACCGGCCAAACGGACACTTCCCCGCCGTCCCCACCCTCCCTGGAGGAGAGGGCGGCCACATAGGCCACTCCGGAAACGGACTCCTCCGTTTCGCAGGCGAAAAGGGTATTGACCCAGTTGACCAGCCCCGGTTCGGAACGGAAGTTCACCGACAGATCGGCCACTTCCAGTGGCATGTCCCCTACTCCCCGCTCGGCGGCCAGTCGAAAGAGGGCCACTTCCGCCTGACGGAAGCGGTAGATCGACTGCATCGGATCGCCCACCAGAAAGAGGCTGCGCCCCTCTCCCGGCGTCCATCCGGCGATGAGCCGTTCCAGCAACTCCCATTGCAGGCGGGAGGTATCCTGAAACTCGTCCACCAGCAGGTGGCGAATGCGGTAGTCCCATTGCAGGGCCAGATCCGTGGGGGCGTCGGGCTCGCCTAAAGCCTGAACGGCGGCCAGAGCCAGGGCCGGAAAGTCGATCTCGCCCTGCTCGGCGAAGAGCCGTTGCAACTGGGCCACCGCCATTTTGAGCAGGGGCAGCAAGGCCGACAAGGTCTCCCATTGCGCCTCGGTGAAGGCGACGGGGGGCAGTTCCCGGAGCTGGAGCAACGACGCCACCCGCTCCGGTTGCTCTGCCAACTCCTCCAGAAAACCCTTCATCTCCTCCTTGCGACGGGTGAACAGGGCCTTTTCGTCGGCATTGCGGGAGCTGGAAGGGGCGGGGAAACCCTCCTTGACCGTCACCTGACGCCGCACCGTTCCGGCCTGGGTCAGCAGCAGCTCCGCCGCCAGCCGCCAACGGGTCAGGGAGGCCTCCAGGGTGGGCCCATCCGGCTGCCAATCGCGCAAAGCGGGCTGCAGAGCGGCGGCATAGTCGATGAGAGCGCCCAGTCGGCAGGGCCAATCGGGCGGAAGATGGTCCAAAAAGCGGTCGAGACGGCTCCGGGCCAGTTGGCTCCAGGCGGATTGCAGGGCTTCCCGCAGGTGTTCGTCGGCCATGACGCCCAGTCGCATCCACTGTTCCCGTCGGCCCAGGGCCCCGACCAGAAGATCGATGGCCCGGGAGGTGCGCAGATCCAGATGGGAGAGAAAGGTAGCCAGAAAGGGGTTCCAGTCCCGATGCCAGCGGGCGTGCAACAGGGTGCGGCGCGCCGCCTCCCGGTACAGCGCCTCCGGCTGGGCCGACATGTCGGGAGCGGCGCCCAATCCCCCCGCCACCGGGGACTGCCGGGCCACCATGGCCCCCAGGGCATCGATGGTGAGTATGCGCAACCGTCCGGGATGGTCCGCCAAACCCCAGTTCCGGCGGGAATCGGCTTCCAGAACCGCCAGGGCCAGTTGGTGAAGGCGCAAGGCATGGGCATCGGTCGGGGAAGGATGGGATCCGGCGGCGGCCTGCCGCAGGGCCTGCAGGATGCGACTGCGCATCTCGCGAGAGGCCTTGCGGGTGAAGGTGATGGCCACCACCTCCTCCGGGTGGTTGACTCGTGGCAACAGGGTCAGAAAGCGTTGCGTCAGCAGACCGGTTTTGCCGGAACCCGCCGGGGCCCGCACCAGAAAAGAACCCTCCGGGTCGAGTACCCGTCGCCGCACCTCGCCATCCGCCGGTTCACTCATCGCTCTCCTCCCCCTCCTCCGGCTCCAAGCCCTCACCCACCCGGCACAGCCGCTCCAGGCCACAGTGCAGGCAACTGCCGGGCAGGGGATCGACCCGCGCCTCCCCCGAAACGAACGCCTCCACCAGCGATTCCAGCACCACCCGCCAACGGGCCGCCACCTCCGGCCATCCGCCGTCGCACAACCGCTCCAGCGGCTGGCAGCCGGGAAGCAGCCCCTCCTCCTCGGAAAGCCCGTGAAATCCCATACGACTCCAGGTCAGCCGGGCATGGGCGATGGCCGCCAGCGGTTCGGGCCCGGCCAGCACATAGGCGGGAAGCTGGGCCTCTCGGGGCCGGTCGTCGAACCAGCCCCCTCCCGGCAGTTCGCCGGTCTTGTAATCGAGCAGAATGAACCGCCCGTCGGGCAGCCGGTCCACCCGGTCCTGCCGCAGGGAGAGTTCCCGCCCGGCCAGCGGGAGAACGACCTCCCGTTCGCAGGCCTCCAGGACGAAATCCCCGCCCCGACCCCGTTCATGCTCCAGCCAGGCGGAGGCCAAAAGGCGAAGATTGGCCGCCTCCAGATCCAGGAAGAAAGCATCGTGACGCCAACGCCACGGCTGCACCACCCGCTCCACCTCGGCTTCGATCAGGGCGGCCAGGGCCTTCTCCGGATACGATATCAGTTGGTTTTGACTGAGCAGTCGCCGCCACAGACCTTGCAGCAGTTCATGGATCCAAACGCCGCGCTGGAAGGGTTCGATGCCCTCGCTGGGCGGCGGCAGGGGCTGAACCCCCAGGCGATGCCGCGCCATGGCCTGAAAGGGGCATTGGGCCTGCCGGGCCAGCAGGGTGGCGCCTCCCGGCAAACGCTTGTCCGCAAAGGCCGGGGCCCGATCCGCATCCCTCGGCAGGCGCACGCCGGGATCGACCCCTTGCAGGGCAAAGGGGGTGGGCAGGGTCCGCACCACCTCGGGCAACGAGGCCAGCAGGGGCGAAATCCCCACCGCCTGCTCCTCCACACCACGGGCATGGCTGAAAACCACCTGAGGAGCCGCCTGCATCAGTCGCCGGGTCAGGCGTTGCGCCAGTTGCCACTCCCCTTGCGGCGTCGATCGGGGCAAGCGATGTTCCCGTTGCAGCATCAGGGGCAGAAAAGGATTGGGGCTGGCCGTGGGAGGCCAGTTCTCCTCCGAAAGCCCCAGTACCCACACCGCATCGAAGGACAAACCTTCCGCCTCCCACAACCCCATCACCTGAATGGGCACCTCCCGTCCCTCCGGCTGGAAGGGCGTCTCCTCCGCCAGATGATGCAGCAACTCCAAGGCATCGGCATATCCGATGGGGCCGCTTTGGGCGTCCAGGGTGGAGAGAACCCCCAACACCTCGTGAAAGGCCTGCACGGCCTGAAAGGCCTCGCTCGACAGAGCCCGATCCCCCGGCCAGCCCCACTGCCGCAACCAGTCGGCGAAAAACGCGGCCCAACGACCCGGCGGTTGCTCTCCCTGCAGGAAGGCTTCCCGCTCCTGCAACCAGCGCCGTTGCTTTTGCAGACATTGCCGCAAAGCGGGCACCCGATCCGGACCCACCCGTCCCAACCAGTCGTCGAGACGGGCCAGGGTTGGATCGTCTCCCGCCTCCTGCCGCCAGCGGATCTCCAACAGGGCTCGCGCCGACAACTCCCTCTCCTGATCCGCAATCGAAGGGGAGAGAAAGAGGTGGCTCACCGCCTGAAAAGAGAGGGGTTCCTCCAACAGTTTCAAAATCGACCAAACCGACCGCACCAGGGGCTGGCGGGACAAGGGAGGCCCCAGGGAAAATTCGAAGGGTGCGGTCTCACAGCCCTCTTCCGCTCCGGCCAGGTATCCCGGCAGACAGGCTTCCAGCAGAGCCCGCCGCAGATCCGCCGCTCTGGCCTGAAGATCGGGCGCCAGCAAAGCCACCCGGCCCGCCCCCTCTTCGACCCGTTCCCGCGCCCAGAAGGCCGCCAGACGATGTTCCGCCACTTCGTCGGCACAGGTGATGTGAACCGCCTGAGAGGCCAGAGCGGGTTGCTCCAGGAGATAAGTCCGCACGCCACGACCTTCCAGGTGGGAGAGGAAGCGGCGTTGCACCGGGGTTTCCACTTCGAATCCGGCCCGGATCACCACGCCGTTTCCCGGAACGGGCCAGTCCAGCTCCAGCAGGCATCCCGGAATCTGCGCGGCGGTGATCCAACCCCCTTTCCGCAATCGTGCGGAAAAGAGGCGACACCAGTCGGCGAAAAGGCGGCATTCTCCCAGCAAGAGGGCCTCGGGCCAGGTTTCGGGCAGGGGCAGGAGATGTTGATGCAACAGGGACCAGGCCTCCATGGCCAGAACCGCCGTACCCCGCCGGTGCAACAACCCCTCCCCGGCGCTGGAAGCGGACAGCAACCCCAGCCAGAGCAACTCCTCCTGCACCGGGCTCAGACGGTGCGGCAAAGGCGCTCCCCCCCCCGGAAAGGCTCCTTCCGCGACCTCCGCCCACAGTGTCGTCATCCAGGCGTTCCAGGGCACTATCCTCGGGGACTCCCAGGCCAGGCGTCCCCCGGTGCGCTGATACGCCCCGTAGGCCAGGCGCAGATGGCGCGACAGCCGACGGTTGGCCGTCAGCAGGAGAGCCCCTTGTTCCAAAAAGGGTAAACAGTCGTTCCAGGAGAGGGTGGTCATGGTATTGTCAATGGTCGGAGGATTCTGCAATCAGGGTACACGCAACGCCATGACTTGGAAAACCATTCCTGTAAAATGAGACCCAAGAAAGGATGGCGGCCAGAATTGGCCACAAGCGACGCCCCGATCCGGACGGGAGAGTCGGGAGACAAAAGGCTACCTCCGGCCCATCCGGTCGTGTTATACAAGGGCAGAACCCTTCATACCTGGACGAGACCTTCGGAACCGGACCCACCGGCATCACAGGAGCCCCATGGAAACCGTCAAAAAAACCGGCATTCCCCTTCTCACCGACTGGAAGGCCTTCCTGAAGTCGGGACAACGCATCTTTGTAGGCTCCAACGCCGCCACACCCCATGCCCTGGTGGGCACCCTCATGGATCAGGCGGCCCATTTTTCGGATGTGGAGATCGTCCACATCCTCACTTTGGGAGCAACGCCCTGGGCTCACTCCCGCTTTCGCCAGTCCTTCCGGGTCAACGCCCTGTTTCTGGGCAAGGAAACCCGTGACGCGGTGGCCGCCGGGGTGGCCGATTATACGCCGTGTTTCCTTTCGGAGATCCCCTCCCTGTTCAATCAGGGGGTACTGCCCCTGGATGTGGCCCTGATTCAGGTCTCCCCCCCGGATGTGCATGGCTACTGTTCCCTCGGGGTCGCGGTAGATATCGTCTCGGCGGCCTGCAAATCGGCCCGTCACGTCATCGCCCAGATCAATCCCAACATGCCCCGCACCTACGGCCAGAGCTTCATCCACAAGGATCGCATCGACGCCGCCATCTGGCAGGAGGCCCCGATTCCGGAACTGCCGGTTCCCGAGGCGGATGAGGTGACGGATCGCATCGGCCGTTATGTCAGCCTGCTCATCGAAGATGGCGCCACCTTGCAGCTGGGTATCGGCAAGATCCCCAACGCGGTGTTGAAGTGTCTGACGGAACACAAACATCTGGGCATCCACACCGAGATGTTCTCCGATGGCATCATCGATCTGATTCAACACGGCATTATCGACAACTCGATGAAGACCATCCACCCCGGCAAATCGGTGGTGACCTTCTGCATGGGTACCAAACGGCTCTACGATTTCGTCAACGAAAACCCCCACATGGAGTTCCACCCCTCGGAGTATGTCAACTCCCCGGTGACCATCGCCCGCAATGATCGCATGGTGGCCATCAACAGCGCCATCGAAGTCGACCTGACCGGCCAGGTGGTGGCCGACTCCATGGGCACACGCTTTTTCAGCGGCATCGGGGGCCAGGTCGATTTCATCCGGGGTGCGGCCATGAGCAAGGAGGGGCGGCCCATCATCGCCCTGCCCTCCACCGCCAAGGGCGGCACGGTATCCCGCATCGTTCCCTACCTCTCCCAGGGCTCGGGTGTCGTCACCTCGCGCGGGGATGTGCATTATGTGGTGACCGAGTTCGGCATCGCCACCTTGCGCGGCAAAAGCATCCGGGAGCGGGCCCTGGAGTTGATCCAGGTGGCCCATCCCAAATTCCGCGAGGAGCTGCTGGCCCAGGTGCGCAGCCATTTCTGGGTGCCCAACGATCTGCAGCCCAAAGAGACCGATCTGGAAGAGCTGGGTCCGGTGGAGATGACCAAGATCAAAGCGGGAGGGCACAAGTTCTACGTTCGCCCCCTGCGTCCCGCCGACGAACGCGGTTTGCAGGAGTTCTTCTACTCCCACGATCCGCAAACCCTGTTTCTGCGCTACCGCCACCAGCCCAAGAACCTGCCGCGTGAGAAGGCCGCCTCCCTGGTCAACATCGATCGCAGCGAAGGGGTGGCCCTGTGTGTGGTCACCCGCAAAGGCCCCAAGGAGGTCATTCGGGCGGTGGGGCGTTATTTCCTGCTGGACCAGGGACGCCTCGGCGAACTGGCCTTCGTGGTCGATCCGCGTCACCGTCGCAAGGGGCTGGCCACCATGCTGCTCAATCGCATGGTGGAGATCGGACGCGCCCGGCGGGTGCAACGTCTGATCGCCTTCACCCTGAAGGAGAACAAGCCGATGGTGGGCATCCTGGAAAAAAGCAACTTCCAGCGCCTGCCCAGCGAAGACCCCAAGGAACTCTATTACGCTCTCGACTTGCAGGCCCTGCCGGTGTCCACTCCCGCTCCGGACTCCGAAGAGGTCGCCCCGCCGGTGGAGAGCACCACCGAACCGGTGGGTGGCGAAGCGGCGGCCGCGCAGCCGGACGACGCGCCCCAGGAATGAATCTCACCGGGGGATGATGGCCTTTATTCCGGGTCCGGGGGATGACTGACTGTCAGGAAGCCCCATTCCGGGAGGATAACCGCAAACAGATCGGGGGAAGAGATGTACTCTCTTCCCCCGAGTCGTCTACGGCAAGC
>JADGAQ010000087.1 GCA_015231925.1 Magnetococcales bacterium | reverse complement strand
AAGATGGCCGGAATCTGGGTGGCCAGATCGGTCCCGGCGTTGTCCCGGATGGTGATGTCCGCCCCACCGGAACAGGTCAGGGGGAAGGAGGAGCGGGTGGGGGTCTCCACGCAGCCGTTGAGGGTGTTCAGCGCGGTGTCGTCGGCGAAGATGCCGGTGACCTGATAACTGAAGAGGTGGTTCCAGGGATCCATCGGCAGCAGGCCCAGATCGGTCCAGGGCACGACCCCGGTGAACTGCCCGCTGGCGTTGGCCACGCAGGCCCCGGCGGCGCGGTTTTCCCGCCCGTCGAAATCGGTATCGGGACAGGGCAGCCGTCCATTGGCCACGGCAAAGCCGATGATCGACTCCCGGATATCGGTCAACTGATCCTGGGTCTTGTCGAAACGGCGCTTCTGGGTCTGGGCGCGGATGGCGTCGATGGCCCCGCCGATCATCAGGGCGGCAATGACCAGCACCAGGGCCATTTCGATCAGGGTGAAACCCTTTTCCGGGTGCGAGGTGGATTTCATGGCTCCTCTTCTCCTATTGGCCACAGGTGCCCATACACATGATGGGGAAGGTAATGGAGCTTACCGAGGTGCGCACCTCGACTTCCAGCAGGGAGAGGTTGGTCAAGTTGTTTGCTCCCAGATTGATCTTGAACGTTCCGGTGGTGGTGGAGGATTTGGTGATGGTGCCGGCGTAGCCGCCGCAACTGAAGGCCCCGGCGGAACTGATGACGAAGGTGCATTCGATGCGCCCGAAACCGTCCTCGATGCGCATGCGAATGGTGTTGCCGCCCCCGGAGAGGGCTGCCGAGCCGGTGAAGGTGCCGTAAAAATACATGGGGTTGTTGTTGGGCAGACTGAGGCAGCCAGAGTTGGAAACCCTGGCCCGGTCGCCGTCGACGAATCGGGAGGCACCCGTTGCCTGGGTCATCACCGTCGGCCGGTCGTCGTAGCAGGTGTAGTTGGCGCCCTGGTAGAGGTACCCTGCGGTGGCGGAGACGGTTGTTGTTGTCGTCGATGTCGAGGTGGTCGATGTCGAGGTCGTGGTGGACGTGGTCGGCACCGAAGTGGTGGTGGCCACGGAGGTGGTGGTGGTTGGCACCGAGGTGGTGGTGGCCACGGAGGTGGTGGTGGTCGGCACCGAGGTGGAGGTCGAGGTGGTGGAAGTGGTCGGCACCGAGGTGGTGGTGGCCACGGAGGTGGTGGTGGTCGGCACCGAGGTGGTGGTGGTGGATACCGAGGTGGTGGTGGTTGGCACCGAGGTGGTGGTGGTGGATACCGAGGTGGTGGTGGTCGGGGCCGAGGTGGTGGTGGTCGGGGCCGAAGTGGTGGTGGTTGACACCGAGGTTGTGGTCGTCGGAACCGACGTGGAGGTCGAGGTGGAAGTCGACGTGGACGTCGAGGTGGTGGGGATCGAGGTGGTGGGGATCGAGGTGGTGGTCACCGTGGAGAGGGAGAGCCCGGCGGTGACCATGGCATTTTTCAGGGTGAGGGGGGAGAGCCAGATGAGGGTGTCGTCTCCGGCTCCGGCCACGTAGGTGTTGATCAGCGGATCGGCGGGATTGGCGGCGAAACGGGTGTCGGCGTCGGCGTTGGCCCGCTCGGAAACGTTGGCGATGTCATTGGGATCGAGGGGCAGGCGGCTCAGGGGCGAAGAGGCGCGGGTGTACCGCCCGAAAGCGTTGTGCCCGTGGGAGACCACCACCACCGGAACATTGCTGGCCACGGTCTGCCCGGCTTCATCCAGGATGGTCAACTCCCCGGCGCTGGTGCCGCTGATGGCCGTGCCGTTGGCGTAGGTGGAGGAGACGTGGTAGGTGTAGGGATTGCCCCAGGGGTCGAAGGGCTGCAGGCCGAGATCGGACCAGGGCAACAGGCCGAAGAGTGCGTCGCAGGTTCCGGCGGTGCTGTTTTCCTGGCCGTCGTGGTCCGTGTCCGGGCAGGGCAGATAACCCCGGGAGATGGCGAACCACTTCAGGGCCTCCTTGACGCTCTCCAGGGCGACGCTGGCCTTTTCGCGCTGCATCTTCTCCCGCTGTATGCTGATCACGGAGATGGATGAGGTCACCATCAGGCCAAGCACCACCACGGCCATGGTCACCTCGATCAGCGAGAAGCCCCGGGAGGGTTGGTGGACGGTTCGCAGGGTACGTTTCGGCGTCATGATTCTTTTCCTGACGGGTTCATCAATTCCGCGTGACCGCGTAGATCAGATCGTTCTGGCTGACGGCCAGCAGACGGTCGTTGAAACGGTTGGCCACCGGTGTGGAAGAGGCCAGGTCGATCTTGCGCAATTCGAAGTCGGTATCCGGGGTGGCGGCCACCTTCTCCAGAAACTGGGTGCGTTGACTGATCAGCGTGCTGCTCAACAGCCGGGTCTGGTTGGAGAGGGGATCGCCCGGCGCGATGAGGAAAGCCACGTGGTCCCCGCTGTTGTTGAGGGTCAGATTCCCGGTGGGAAACGGCGGGGTGGCCGTGGTGGAGCCCAGCTTGTAGGCCCCGGCCACGGCGTAGACGATGGGCGCGAAGCTGCCGTCCCGCAGATTGGGAAGTCCGAGGGTTTTCCAGGGCAGCAACCCGAGGGCGAGCAGATTGTCGCCGCCGCAGGCCCCGGAAGTGCCGTCGCTGTCGTAGTCGGCGATATTGCCCAGGAAGGGACAGGGCAGACGGCCCAATTGGGCCACGCGGTCGTTGGCCCCGGCGTAGGAGAGCAGCGCCTCCTTGGCCTGGGAGAGTTGCCGGAAGGCCCGTGCGTCGTCCTTGACCCGTGAACTCTTCAGCAACAGTGAGTCGAGGGCAAAGGCGATGCCTGCCATGACCAGCAACGTCAGGGTGAGCAGCATGGCTGCGCCCCGCTCAGGGCTTCGGACCGTTGAGGACATGTTGCAAATCCTTTAACATGTTAAAAATACTACCAAATCCACCGCTTCCCATCATCGATTCCAGGCGTTTGCTCAACTCGGCGATGGTCTCCTGGGACATGGACTCGCCCTTTTCGTCGGGCACCGGAACGGTGGGTTTCTTCTCCCTGGCGGCGCTCTCCTCCGTGGTTTTGGCGGCGGTTTTCACCGTCTCCTCGGGAGGGGGCTGCGGCGGACGACGGCCTTCGCGAATCTGTTGATCCGTGAGATTCAACACCTGTCCGCTTTTGAGGTAGAGCGTGCGCTCGGAGGTGGCCGTTCGAATGGCCAGTCCCCTGGCCGGATCGCACGAGGGCAGCACCCGATAGCCCACTCCGTCGAAACCGTGGCCGACCTCCACCGGTTTGCCGTCCAGCCAGGCCACGCAACGACCGTCGTCCCGGCGCAGCAGCCCTCCCAGGGACAACAGCAGCGGGCCCTGACCCTCTTTGGGGGTAGCGGGCGGGATCGGTTTCTCGGCGGTCTCTTCCGGCGCCGTCGGTGGCGAAGCCGCCGGGGGCTGTTCCACCACGGCACGCGGCTCCGGGTCCACCACCCCCTGGCGCAGGCGGTCCAGCCGCTGGCGCATTTCCGGCGTGCTGAACAGGCGACCGCTCTTTTCCCAGGGGCCGGGGATTCCGGTGGCGAGCCCGACGCTCCCCGGAACCGCCCAGGCCGACAGCAGCAGCGCCGCGATGCCGCGAAGGGGTCTCATCGCGGCTCTCCCGCCGGTTCGCGCAGGGTCATCCAGTCCAACAGACAGCTCGCCTCCACATGCACGGCCAAGCCGCCGCTCTCCAGTTCCAGCCCCGGCGTCCGCACCCGGTGCAGCTTGCACTGCCGGGGTTGTACGATACCCGTATCGGCGCGGTCGAGGAAATCGAAAAAGGCCATCAGATCCCCTTCGTGCAGCAGTCCCAATCCCAGTTCCATGCGACTGGTCCACAAGGGGTAGCTTTGTCGGGAGAGGGTGGCGTTGGCCGGTTTGATGTGCTGCGGCGGATTCAGCTTGAACTGAATCGGGCCCGGCAGCTTCAGGGTGGCTTCCGCCTGCTGGATGGTTTCCAGCCACTTGACCCGTGGTTCCGCGCCGATGACCCCCTTCCGCCGCAGGGCTTCGAAGCGGGGCAGGGCCTTTTCCAGCAGCATCGACTGCTCCTCGAACTTCCGCTGCCGTCCCTGCAGGGCGTAGTAGCGTTCGTGGATCATGTGAAAACTCTCTTCGATCCAGTTCATATATTCCAGACTGCCCCAGATCAGCAGTATGGAAAAGATCAGCGAAGCGAGTCCGATCCACAAGGCCCGGCTCAGGAAGGACCAGTCGATCAGGGTCGCGTTCATGGCTTCGGGGGGGTGGTGTAGAGGATTTTCAGACTGAAGGCCCCGGCGCCGGCCTCTTCCCCGACGCTTTTGCCACGCCCCTGGATCAGGGTGTTCTCCCCCAGATTCATGGGCATGCGCACGGCCTGTACCTGCAATACTCCGGGAAGCCGTCGCAAGGCCTTGAGCAGGTCATCCATCATGGCCACCGTCTCTTTCAGATCCTTGGGCATGGGCTGAACCCGCCCCGAAAAGAGCGCCGTCTGCTCGCTGCCGGAGGTTGTGGCGGGGCCTTTGCCGGCAGGCGGCGGGGGTCTCCCCGGAGCGGGGGTCTTCTCCCCCAGGTTGCGGGCCGGGTCCGGATCGGTGGACCACTCGATCTCGTCGAGCTGCATCGCCGGAAAGGCTGCAAAGACCGGGCCGAAGAGCTGGAAGAGGCTGCGCGGATCGCCGCTCCCCTTTTCCAGGGCGTCGATGCGTTGCATGGCTTCGAGAATCTGCTGAATCTCCGGCAGGGATTTGCCATTCACCTGGTGCTGCTTGCTCTTGTTCTCCAGAACCTGGCTGCGCTGGATCATCTCGGGCAAGTGGTTGGCCATGGTGAGTCCCCGGTAGATCATGACCCCCGAGGCGATCAGCGCCAGGAGGACGAGGACCAGCGAGGAGAGGTGCAGCCCCCGGCGCAGGCGCTGCATGGTATGATAGCGGATATCGGCGGGACGGGCATAATGGTTTTTGGCCAGGCCTTCGATGACGTACTGGCCGAAGAGCGGATCCATGATGTTGTCCGTCGGCACGAAGGGCTCCAGGCTCCGTTTGGCGGTGACCTGGGCGGCGTCGATGGGATGGATGTGGTAGTTTCCCACCTCCGACGGTCCCTGCCGGATCGTGGTCAGCATGGTGGGACTGCACAGCAGGTGGACATGCATCGCCTCGCCCCAGACGAACATGCGCTGGCTGGAGAGATAGCCCATCATGCGGGCGATCTCGCCGTGCAGAAAGGGCAACAGTTGCTCGCTCTCCAGGGGGGGCACGATGCTCAGGCGGCTGAGACGCATGCGGCCGTGTTTCAAGAAGGTCTGCCGCAGTCCGCCGGAGCCGATGGAGAGCAGCATGACGTTTTCCTGGCGGAAATCGGCGAAGTCGGCCAGCAGCGGCGGGGTGAGCAGCGGCACCGACCAGATGCCCGCCACGGCGATGCGTCGTTCCAGCAGCAGATCGAGCCAGGCGATCAGGGTGCTTTCGGGGTTGGAGAGGCCGCTGTAGAGAACGGTATCCTTTTCGCCTTTGGCGCCGCGCTTCAGGGGCAGCACATACTGAAAGGCGGGGTGCCGCAACAGGCGTTTGGCGCGGCGTTGCAGCAGTTGATTGCGGTTGAGGGGATTGAGGCGGGGCAACTCCTCCTGCTTCATCTCCTCTTCGGTCAGATCGGTGAGGATGCAGATGGTCAACGGTCCGGGTACGCCGTCGAGATACGACAGGAAGCGCTCCTTCTCCTCCCCCCCGTGGATGAAACGGATGGAGCCCTCGAAGGCCCTTCCGTTCCAGGGATGCACGATCAGATGGTGATTCGTGGCGTAGAGGAGCAGCGTCGTCGGCATGATCGACCGGGTTTCAGAGCTTGGAGATGATGTCGTAGATCGGTCCCAGAACCGACAGGATCACCCAGCCCAGAACGAAGGCCAGGGAGAGGGTCATCATCGGCTCGATCATGGTCTCCAGCCGCCCGATGGTCTCCTTGACCTCGCGGTCGAAAAAGTAGCTGGCGTTTTTCAGGGAGCGATCCAGACCGCCGGTGCTTTCGCCCACCCGGATCATCTGCAGCACCAGGGGGGGGAAGAGCCCCACCTCGGCGAAGCTGGAGGTGATGTCCTTGCCTTCGGAGACGTGCTGCCGCACCTGTTCGAGAGCGCCGCGCATGGCCAGGTTGCCCACCAGCTCTTCGCAGATCTGAATGCTTTCCAGCACGGTGATGCCCGATTTGTACATCAGGGCGAAGGCGTTGGCGAAACGCACCAGGATGATTTTGCGCATCAGGGGTCCGAAGAGCCAGATCTTGAGCTTGTAGCGGTCGTATTCGCGGTGAAAATCCTTGCTGAGTCGTTTGAGAAAGGAGATCAACGCCGCGATGGCCAGCGGCAGGCTGATCAGCGCGGGCCACCAGGCCACCACGAAATCGGAGGTGGCGATGAGGGCCAGGGTGTGGGCGGGCGGTTTATCCCCCATGCCGACGATGAACTCCATCAACTGGGGCACCAGGTAGATCATCAGAAAGAAGATCAGGCCCGAGACCACGGTGCCCACCATGGCCGGATAGATCATCACCTTTTTGGCCTGGGCCAGGAGTTCGTCCTCCCACTTCAGGGAGGCGGCCAGATCCTGGAAGATGGTGTCGAGCTGCCCGGTGCGCTCCCCCATGTTGATCAGCTGCACGAAGATGGCGTTGAACATGTGGGGGTGGACGGAGAGGGCCTCGGAGAGGGTTTTGCCGCTCTCGACGTTTTCCACCAGGGAGACGGCCACATCCTTGAGGCGGGCGTTTTCCACGCCGTCGCGAAAGCCGGAGAGACCCTCCAGAATGGGCACGCCGGCGCGGGTCAACTGCTCCATGTGGAAGCAGAAGAGCAGGATATCCTTGCGGCGCACCCCACGGGAGCGGAACAGGCCACCGGCGCGGGCCTTTTCGTCCAGGGCCTTCTGGTTGACCAGCAGCAGGCCCAGCCGGTCGAGGCGCAGTTCCAGTTCGTCGAGGTTGGCGGCCTCCATGCGGCCTTTGCGGATTTTGCCGTCCTGGGTGGTGGCTTTGTAGATGTAGGTTGCCATGTTTCGCTCCTTCAGTGGACAACCCGCCGCCCGAGAATGCGACCGATCTCTTCGAGGGTGGTTTCACCCAGCCGGACGTGACGCGCGGCATCCTGGGCCATGGTGGAGAGCCCCTTGTCCCGTGCCAGACGGCGGAATTCGCCGGGAGAGGCCTTGCGGGAGATCATGTCGTCGAAGTCGTCGTCCAGGATGACCGACTCCAGGATGCAGAGTCGTCCGCGGTAGCCGGAGCCGTTGCAGGCGGGGCAGCCGCCGGCATGATAGAGGGTGAGGGGTTCGCCGTCCTCCCCGAGGCCGAGGGCTTCGCGTTCGGCGGCGCCGGCGGGTTGGGGCAGACGGCATTTGGAGCAGAGGCGGCGCACCAGGCGTTGCGCGGCGATGCCGATGATGTTGCCGGCCAGCATGTCGGGTTGCAGCCCGATGTTGAGCAGACGGGGAATGGCTCCCAGGGCGGAGTTGGTGTGCAGCGTGCTGTAGACCTGATGCCCGGTCATGGCGGCGCGCAGGGCCATCTGGGCGGTCTCCAGATCGCGGATCTCGCCGACCAGGATGATGTCCGGATCCTGGCGCAGAATGGAGCGGATGCCGGTGACGAAGTCGAGGTTGACCGCCTCGTTGACCGAGGTCTGCAACACCGAACGCATGGGATACTCCACCGGGTCCTCCAGGGTCATGACGTTGCTTTCGTCGACGTTGAGGGCGGAGAGCATGGAATAGAGGGTGGTGGTCTTGCCGCTGCCGGTGGGGCCGGTCACCAGAATGATGCCCTCCCGGCGGCGCATCATGGTGTCGATGGCGTCGCGGTTTTCGGGGGAGAGGCCCAGGTGTTCCAGCCCGAGTACCCGGTTGGCCCGGTCGAGTACCCGCAGCACGATGTTCTCCCCGTGGATGGTGGGTTGTACGGAAACCCTGAAATCGATGGTGCGCCCGGCCAGTTGGAAGGTGAAGTGGCCGTCCTGGGGAATGCGGCTTTCGGCGATGTTCATGCCCGACATCACCTTGAGTCGCACGATCAGCCCCGCCTGGAACTTGCGGTGCAGGCTGCGCACCTGGCGCAGCACGCCGTCCAGCCGGTAGCGGATGCGCACGAAACCGGCCATGGGTCCGACGTGGATGTCCGAGGCGTCGTGTTTGATGGCGTCGGTGAGCAGGGCGTTGACCAGCCGCACCATGGGATGGCTGAACTCGGAGAGGTCGGTATCCAGACTCTCCAGGTCCACTTCGCCGCTTTCGATCTCCCGCAGGATGCCGTCCAGGGAGAGGTCGAAGCCGTAAACGGCATCGATGGCGCCGGCCACCTCGTTTTCCGTGGCCAGTTTCGACTCCACGTTGCTGCCCGGCGGCAGCCGGGCCAGCAGGCGGTCGAGGGTGGCCATGTCCAGGGTGTTGGACATGGCCACCACCAGCAGCTTCTTTTCGGCGTTCCAGGAGAGGGGCAGCACATGATGGCGCTTGGCGAACTCCTTGGGCACCATCTGCATGGCTTCGGGATCGACCACCCCGGTGGAGAGATCGACGCTCTGCTGATCCAGGAGTTCACCCAGCAGATCGCGCAGATGTTTGTCGGTGATGAAGCCCAGGGAGACCAGCAGGCGGCCCAGGGGTTTGTTGTTGCGCAACTGTTCGGTGAGGGCGATTTCGAGTTGATCGAAGGTGATGGCCCCTTTTTCCACCAGGATATCGCCCAGACGGCGCATGGCCGGGGGGGGCGGAGGCGCTTTGGGTTTGACGGGCGTCCCGAGGGGGGGCAGCCAGGCGGCCAGACGGGGGAAACGGCTCTCCATCAGGCCGCCCTGTCGGGGCACACTGTAGGAGTTCACCCGCCGGTGATCCCGGAAGATCAGCTCCGCGAAAAAGCGTTCCGCATCCTCCGTGGCGGGGCAATTCAGGCGACGGGCCACGTCGGGCATGGCCAGAAGCTGGAAATGCACATGGCCGTCGGTGTGGTGCGCGGTAGTCTCCCGAAGGGCCGCCGTCACCGCGGAGGGGAAGAGCAGACAGGCGTCGAGGGGGGTTTCCAGGGAGATCAACCGCTGGCTGTTGAGGTAGAGGCGGGTCTTTTCCAACTCCCGCAGCACGGCGGCGGCGGTGGCTTCGGCGTTGCCCGCCGCCAGCGGCACCAGACGACTGACCGCCGCCTTGCCGGCCAGGAAACAGCTCTGTCGCAATCCGCCCGGTCCGGGGCTGATCAGGATGGCGTCCCGTTCGTGGCCCCAGCCGATCTGACGCAACAGGTGGCTGCCGAGATGGGGAATGGTCCAGATTCCACCGGCGAGGCAACCCCGCTCCCGCAGCAGTTCGATCCAGGGCAGCAGCGGCGCGGGGTTGGTCAGCCCGGCGAAGAGGACGCGCTCGATGCCGGGACGTTCGATCCCCTGGGCCACCGAGATGCGGAACGGGGTGGTGGGAAAGAGCCGCTCCAGGCGGGAGCGCATCAATTGCCAGCGGTCGAGGGGCCACAGGCGGGGAATCTCCTCCCGCCGCATCTCCTCTTCCAGGATATCCACCAGGAAGAGCACCGGTGTGTTCGGGGTCTCCCTGGCGAGGTGTTTGCGGAAAAGTTCCTGTCCGGCGGGGCTCTGGGGGAAGGAGACGCTCTTGCCCAGTCCGAGAGACTCCCGATTGGTCAGGGAGACCTGTGCATCGGTGACGACCATCAGCCAGCGGCGGGGCGGTAGCCAGGATGCAAGGATTTGAAGCGGGTCGAACGGTGGCTGCATGGTTTTGTTCCGCCGGCTGTGTCGGGGTGAAGGATGTGGAATCCGTCTCGATTCGCCCGGCAATTATGTTGGTATCCGACGCGATTTGGCAAAGAATCTTTCCGTTGCGGCGCATCTCCCGTTACCGACAAACGCTTCTGTCCGTTCCTCGGAGCGAAAGACCCGCGCGACGCTTCGTTTCCGGGATGGCGAAAGGCGCAGGATGTACTTGCAAGTCAACGGGAAATGAGACTATTCTCCTTTCTGCAAGGGGTTGACGGAACAAACGCTTCCGGGGCCGGAAGGTCCTCTCCCCATCAAACAGACAGACGTTGGGGGAAACGCCGGTGATGACTGAACAAAAATCGTCTACCGTGTTGGTTGTGGATGACTCCCCCGAAAATCTTGCCGTATTCTGCGAGCTGTTGCAGCCCTATTACCTGGTGCGGGCCACGACCTCGGGCAGCAAGGTCCTGCGCATCGCCGCCAGCGACCCGGTGCCGGACCTGATCCTGCTCGATGTCATGATGCCGGATCTGGACGGCTATCAGGTCTTCGATCAACTGCGACACCATCCCGCCACCCGCCACATTCCGGTCATCTTCATCACCGCCATGAACACCATCGATGCCGAATTGCACGGGTTTCAGGCCGGCGCGGTCGACTACATCACCAAGCCCATCGTGCCGCCGATACTGCTGGCACGGGTGCGCACCCAACTGGAACTGGTGCAGGCCCACAACCGCCTGCGGGATCAGAACGCCTGGCTGGAAGCGGAAGTGACCCGGCGCATGGCGGAAAACGAACGCATCCAGATGGTGGCCATCCGCGCCCTGGCGCTTCTGGCGGAGACGCGGGATCTGGAAACGGGCAACCATATTCTGCGCACCCAGGGGTATGTGCGGGAGTTGGCCCGGGGACTGGTCGACCGGGGACTCTACACCGACCTTCTGACCGAACGCGGCATCGACCTGCTGGTCCGTTCCGCGCCCCTGCACGATATCGGCAAGGTGGGCATTCCCGACGCCATTCTTCGTAAACCCGGCCCGCTCACCCGGCGGGAGTGGTCCGTCATGAAGACCCATTCCCGTCTGGGCGCCGATGCCATCGCTCTGGCCCAGCAGGATGCCGACTCCCCTCTGGTCTTTCTGACCCTGGCCCGGGAAATCGCCCATTGGCACCATGAGAAATGGGACGGTTCGGGTTATCCCGACAAACTGGCCGGGGAGGCCATTCCCCTCGCCGCGCGCCTGATGGCCGTGGCGGACGTCTTCGACGCCCTGATCTCCGCGCGGGTTTACAAAGAGCCCTTCTCCTGCGAGCAGGCGCGCTCCATCCTGCTGGACGGACGCGGTCGCCATTTCGATCCGCAATTGGTGGAAATCTTCGACTCCCGTTTCGAGGCCTTCTGCCGCATTGCCCGCCGGGAAGTCGGGAAGGAGATCCCCCCGCGATGAACGAGGCCCCGGCGCGCATCCTGCTGGCCGAAGACGAGGAGATCATCGCCACCATCATTCACGATCTGCTCGAACCCCAAGGCTTTCAGGTCACCGTCTGCCCGGACGGTCTGACGGCCTGGTCCCGCCTGCAGGAGGAGCAGCCCGGCTACGATGTCATCCTGCTGGACCGCATCATGCCCGGTCTGGACGGCATGGAGCTGTTGCGGCGCATCAAGGGCAACGCCTCTCTCTCCCGAACCCCGGTGATCGTGGAGACCGTGCAGGGGGACAAGAACAGCATTCGCGAAGGTCTGGAACAGGGGGCCTACTACTATCTGACCAAGCCGTTCCAGCCCGAGGTGCTGCTGGCCGTGGTTCACGCCGCCCTGCAGCAGGCACGGGAGTGGCGGGAGATGGTGGCCAGCGTGCGCAAGGCCGAACGGCCCTTCGCCCTGTTGCAGTCCGGGGCCTTCCGCTTTCGCGATCTCGACGAGGGACGCCTCTTGGCCCACTCCCTGGCCCACGCCTGTCCCGAACCGGAACGCGCCGTCCTGGGACTGCAGGAGCTGCTGATCAACGCCGTGGAACACGGCAACCTGGAAATCGACTACCGGGAAAAAAGCGCCCTGTTGATGGAGGGAACCTGGTCGGAGGAGATCGAACGTCGCCTGCAAACCCCCCACTTCGGCAACCGCCAGGTCGAGGTGTCCTTCGAACGGAAAGCGGATAGTCTGCACTTCACCATCCGCGACGAGGGCATCGGCTTCGATTGGCGGGGCTTCCTCGATTTCTGCCCCGAGCGCGCCTTCGATCTGCACGGACGCGGCATCGCCATGGCGGGCCGACTCAGTTTCGACCATCTGGAATATCGCGGCAACGGCAATACGGTCGTGGCCACGATTCATCTGCCCCCCGCCGCCCGGCCACCGGGCGGCTGATCGTGTCCGCGCCCCGCGAGTCACCTCCTGCCGCCTCTCCGGGGGAGCCCCCCGACCGGGAGCGCGTTCTGCTGGTTGTCATGCTTTATGTGCTGTTCGCCGCCTTGTGGATCCTCCTGTCCGACAGTCTGGTGGCCTGGTTGTTCCGCAATCCGGCGGACATCACCCTGGTCAGCATGCTCAAGGGCTGCTTCTTCGTGACCTTCACCGCGCTGCTGCTCTACGTCATGCTGCGCCGTATGGTCTGGTGCGGTCGCCCGACGGTTTCGCGCGGCTCGGGTCGTTTCGGGAAGTTTTTCTCCCTGATTCTGGTGGGTATCGTCCTCTCCACCGTCGCGGGCATCATCTTCACCTTCACCCAGCATCGGGAAGAGGCCTTCGCCCGACTGCTCATCATCGCCGACCTCAAAACCCGCCTGATCAGCGACTGGATGAGGGAGCGTCTGGGAGACGCCGAATTCAGCAGCAACAGCCCCAATCTGGCCAACGACTACTCCCTGTGGCGGGAGCAGAAGGACGAAGCCGCCGGGCGCCGTCTGTTCAGCCGACTGGAACAGTTGCGCCACAACCACGGTTTTTCCGACGTCCTGTTGCAGGATGACCAGGGCCACACTCTCTGGAGTACGGAGGAGGATTCCGACTCCCCCTCGGTGGCCGGGCTGCGAGCCGGAGGAGGGGCGGAGAGGGTTCAGGCGGTGGGGCCGTTTCTCGGGCGGGATGGCCGCGCGCGACTCGATTTCGTGATGCCCCTCGCGGGGGTGCCCGAATCGCCCCCCTGGTTCGTGCTGCAGGCCGATCTGGCCGAATGGCTCTTTCCCGTGCTGCAATTCTGGCCCGCGCCGAGCCAAAGCGGCGAAACCCTGCTCTTCCGGCGCGAGGGTGATCAGGTACTCTTTCTCAACGAATTGCGCCACCAGAAACACACCGCCATGCGCCTGCGACTCCCGCTGAATAACCGGGAGCTTCTTTCGGCCCAGTTTCTGCGGGGCGAGGTTGCCTCGGGGGAGCTTCTCTCCGGGCTCGACTATCGCGGTGCGGCGGCCATGGGTGTGGCCCGGTCGATTCCGGGGACGGACTGGGGCCTGATAGCCAAGATGGATCAGGCCGAATTGTACAAACAGGCCTTCAGCAACGCGGCCTGGATCGTTCTGGCCGGCGTTCTGGCCCTGATCGCCACCGCCACGGCGCTGGCCCTGCTGCGTCGCAGTGAACAGCTCGCTCTGGCCACGGAGGTGCATCAGGCCCGGGAAGAGCGGCTGCGGGCGCTGCAACTGTTGGACAGCATTGCCGAAAGTTCCGAGGACGCCATCTTCGCCAAGGATCCGGAAGGCCGGTACATCCTGTTCAACCAGTCCGCGGGCCGCTTTGTCGGCAAGTCGGAGAGGGAGGTTCTGGGCAACGACGACCGGGCCATCTTCCCCGCCGAACAGGCCGAAATGGTGCGTTCTTCCGATCAGCGGATCCTGGCCGCCAATCGCAACGAAGTGCGGGAGGAGACCCTGCTCACCACCCGGGGCATGCGGGTTTTCCTGACCTTCAAGGGGGTGTTGCGCAATGCCGCCGGGGAGGCCATGGGCACCTTCGGCATCGCCCGCGACGTCACGGAACTGAAGAACGTCGAGGCGGAACGGCGGCAGCAGGCCGAGGAGGTGGTCAAACGCAACGAGGAGCTGGAACGCTTCAACCGGGCCATGGTCGGGCGGGAGCGGGACATGATCGAACTCAAACAGCGCATCAACGTCCTCTCCCTCGAACTGGGACGGGAAGCGCCCTATCCGCTGGGTTTCCTCAAGGAGACCGAAACGGGGGAACATCCATGACCCTGCCCACTCTCCCTGTCGGATGGAGCGGTCGACTGGGCCGTCTTGCCGGCTACCTCGGGGTGGCGGGATGGGTGGTGCTGGCCCTGCGGGCGCGCGAACTTCTGCCGGGCGCCGTCTCCGAGGGGTTGTTGATCGGGGTTTTCCTCTTTCCGATCCTGCTCGGAGGCGTGTTGAGCGAATGGATGTGGCGCAGGGAGCAGCGGCAGGAACTCACCCGCTTGTCCGCCGAGCAGAGCGCCTACCATCATCGCATGCAGGAGGAGCTGCGGGAGAAGGGCCGCAACCTGCTGGAGGCCCAGCGGCTGGCAGGCATCGGCAACTGGCACTGGGATATCGCCGGCAACCGGCACACCTGGTCGGAGGAGATCTTCCGCATCTATGGCCGGGATACCACGCTGCTGCCCGCGGTCTATCCCGAGGTTTGCCGCTACTTTTCCCCGGAGTCCTGGCAGGGGTTGTCGACCAAAGTGGAGCATTGCCTGAACACGGGGGAGGAGTACGAACACGAAGCCGAGGTGCGACGTCCCGACGGCGGGCGGCGTTGGATCATCGCCCGGGGACGCGCCATCCGGGGGGAGGATGGCCGTGTCAGCGCCCTTCACGGCACGGTGCAGGACATCACCGCCCGCAAGCTGGTGGAGCAGGCTCTGCTCGCCAATCAGAAAGCGGTCGTGGAGGAGCAGCGCCGGGGCCGGCTCGCCGCCCTCAATCTGATGGAAGACGCCATGGCCCAGCGCGCCCGGGCCGAGTTCGTCAACGCGGCGCTGCAGGAGAGCGAACAGCGCTCCCGCATGGCCCAGGAAGGGGCCCATGTCGGCATCTGGGATTGGGACATACGCAGCAACCGGTTCTTCTGCTCCCCGGAGTGCGCACGGCTTTTCGGCGCCTTCGGAGAGGAGATGAAAAGCGATGCCGACTGGCGCGAACGGGTCTCTGCGGAGGATCGGCCCCGGGTCGAGGCCCAATGGCGGCAGTCGCTGGAGAGCCGCATCCCCTTCGAGATCGAATTCCGCATCCGGCGTCGGGATTCCGGGGAGATACGCTGGATCGTCAGCAAGGGCAAGGCGCGTTGGGACGATACGGGCCAACCGCTGGGTCTCTCGGGCATCAGTCTGGACATCACCGGGCGCAAGCAGGCCGAAGCCCAGTTGGAGGAGTACCGGCACCACCTGGAAGAGCTGGTGGAGACCCGCACCCGTGAGCTCGCCCAGGCCAAGGAGGAGGCGGAATCGGCCAACCGGGCCAAGAGCGCCTTTCTGGCCAACATGAGCCACGAAATCCGCACCCCGATGAACGCCATTCTCGGTCTGACCCATCTGTTGCGTCGTGATGGGCTCGGGCGCCGCCAGAGCGAGCATCTCGACAAGATCGACGCGGCGGCGCAACACCTGCTCTCCATCATCAACGACATCCTGGATCTGTCCAAGATCGAGGCGGGCGGGATCAAGCTGGAACAGAGCCATTTCGCCCTTTCGGCCCTGTTGAACCACGTCCATTCCCTGATTGCCGCCCAGGCCCGCGCCAAAGGTCTGAGCATCGAGGTGGAGTGCGACCCCGGTGTCCGCTGGTTGCTCGGCGATTTGACCCGGTTGCGGCAGGCCCTGCTCAACTATGCCGGCAACGCCATCAAGTTCACCGAACGGGGCACGATTCGTCTGAGCGCACGGGTGCAGCGGGAGGACGAGGCGGGGTTGCTGATGCGTTTCGAGGTGGCGGATACGGGTATCGGCGTCGAGGAGGGGTTGTTGGCGCGTCTGTTCGAGGCTTTCGAGCAGGCGGATGTCTCCACCAACCGCAAATTCGGCGGCACCGGGTTGGGGCTGGCCATCACCCGCCATCTGGCCGATCTGATGGGCGGGGAGACAGGGGTCTCCAGCATACCCGGACTGGGCAGCACCTTCTGGTTCACCGCCCGACTGCAGCGGGGTTATGTGGCGCCTCCCGAAGTCGGCGGTGCCTCGGGTGATCAGGAGAGACAGTTGATGCGGCATGCCGGCACGGCCCTGTTGCTGGTGGAGGACAACCCCGTCAATCGCGACGTGACCACGGAATTGCTGAGCGGTTTGGGTTTTCACGTCGATGCGGCGGAAAACGGTCGGATAGCCTTGGAGAAACTGCAAACCAACCGCTATGCCCTGGTGTTGATGGACATGCAGATGCCGGAGATGGACGGATTGGAGACCACCCGGGCCATTCGCGCCAATGCCGACTGGGCGGACATGCCCGTTCTGGCCATGACCGCCAACGCCTTCCAGGAGGATCGGCAGGCCTGTCTCGATGCCGGCATGGACGATTTCATCGCCAAACCGGTGGTTCCGGCTCTGCTCAACAGCAAATTGCTGCGCTGGTTGCCGCCGTTGGAGGAGGAGATTCCGGCGTCGCCGGGCTCCGATGCGGTTTTGAGCACCGATGAACTGGCCCTTCGTCTGGGCGCGATTCCCGGCCTGGATCTGGTTCAGGGGCTGGCCGTGGTGCGACAGGAGGGACTGAAATACCTGCACCATCTGCGTCGTTTCGTCACCTCGCATCAGGGGGATATGGACCGGATCGGTCTTCTGCTGGCCAACGGCGACCGGGAGGCGGCGCGAGGCATCGCTCACGGCCTGAAAGGGGTTTCCGCCACGCTGGGGGTGCGGCGCGTGGCGGATCCGGCCACACGGTTGAATCAGCTTCTGCAGGAAAACGGTGCCCCGGAGGAGTGCGACGAGCTGGTCACCCGCTGCCGTCAGGAGATGCGGCAACTGCAGGTGGATCTGGATGGCATCGCGATGGACCCCCCCGCTGTTTCGGCCCCGAGTCCCTGCGATCCGGAACGGGAGTGTCTTCTGCTCAAGGAGGTGCGCCGCCTGCTGGAGGAGGACAACACTTCGGTTGCCATTCTGGTTCACGAGAACGCCGTCCTGTTGCAGCGACGATTGGGTGCGGACTGGGGGCCGTTTTTGCGGCAGATCGACCTCTTCGAATACGAAACCGCGTTGGAAACCCTGAAACAGCTTTGTGCGGGCGATCTCGATTGAACCCGTCTTATTCCATTTCTGTTTCATTCGTTCATTATACCGCATCTATACCGCGTCTACTTTGGAACAGGTAATTTTTCTGCATCCGTTCAGGTATACGGGGGTTTGGGGGGGATTATCCCCCCCAACGGGTCCAGGGCA
>JADGAQ010000086.1 GCA_015231925.1 Magnetococcales bacterium | reverse complement strand
CTGCACCGAACGGCGGTTCTGGCAACGGTAGAACTGGCAAAAACGGACCGGGGGATTATAAGTAACCCCGATCCGCCGCCGGTTGGGGCGGATTTCATGATGCGGGAGGCGGGATGGCTGCCACCCCTCCCACTTGCTGCCGCATTCCCGTAGCGGATTGAAGGCAGGACCCGTCTCCATGTCACTGGATCGCATTCGCAATTTTTCCATCATAGCCCACATCGATCACGGCAAAAGCACGCTGGCCGACCGATTGATCGAATTGACGGGAGCCCTCTCCGCCCGGGAGATGACCGAACAGGTCCTGGACAGCATGGAGCTGGAACGGGAACGGGGCATCACCATCAAGGCCCAGGCGGTGCGCCTGCGCTACCTGGCCAAGGATGGGCATACCTACATCCTGAATCTGATCGATACGCCGGGACACGTGGACTTCTCCTACGAGGTCTCCCGCTCGCTGGCGGCCTGCGAGGGCGTGCTGCTGGTGGTGGACGCGGTGCAGGGGGTGGAGGCCCAGACCCTGGCCAACGTCTATCTGGCCATCGAACACGATCTGGAGATCATTCCCGTCCTCAACAAGATCGATCTGCCCGCCGCCGATACGGAGCGGGTCATCCAGCAGATTGAAGAGGTCATCGGCATCGACGCCAAACAGGCCATCCTGGTCTCCGCCAAGACCGGCCTGGGGGTGCCCGATGTGCTGGAAGCCATCGTGCAGCGCATTCCGCCGCCGAAGGGGGATCGCAACGCCTCCCTGAAAGCCCTGGTGGTCGACTCCTGGTACGACAACTATCTGGGTGTGGTCTCCCTGGTGCGGGTCTTCGAAGGGGTGATGGAGACCGGGCAGAAGATCCGCCTGATGAGCCTGCAACGCGATTTTCAGGTGGACCGCCTGGCGGTGCTGACCCCCAAACTGACCGACTGTCGCCAGTTGGGACCGGGTGAGGTGGGTTGCCTCATGTCGGGCATCAAGGAGGTGGTGGACGCCAAGGTGGGCGATACGGTCACCTCGGCCATCAATCCCACGGCGGAGCGGTTTCCCGGCTTCAAGGAGATCAAGCCCATGGTCTTCGCCGGACTCTATCCCGTCAACTCCGGCGACTACGAAAACCTCAAGGACGCCCTGCAGAAGCTCTCCCTCAACGACTCCGCCTTCACCTGGGAGGTGGAAACCTCGCCGGCCCTGGGTTTCGGCTTTCGCTGCGGCTTTCTGGGGCTTCTGCACATGGAGATCGTGCAGGAGCGGCTGGACCGGGAGTTCAACCTCGATCTGGTCACCACGGCCCCCACGGTGGTCTATCAGGTGATTCTGACCGACGGGGAGGTGCTGGAGATCCACAACCCCTCCGATCTGCCCCCCATGAACCGGCAGATTCGCATCGAGGAGCCGATCCTGCTGACCTCGATCTTCGTGCCGGGCGAGTACCTCGGGGCGGTCATGCAGCTCTGCGCCGAACGGCGCGGGGTGCAGCGCAAGGTGGAGTATCTCTCGGGCAATCGCACTCAGGTGCAGTACGAACTGCCCCTGAACGAAGTGGTTCTCGACTTCTTCGATCGTCTGAAGTCCCTCTCCCGGGGCTACGCCTCCCTGGACTACGAGTTTCTGGAGTACCGTCCTGCGGATCTGGTCAAGCTCGATATCCTGATCAACGGGGAACCGGTGGATGCCCTGTCCTGCATCGTGCCTCGGGAAAAGAGCGCCGCGAGGGGGAGGGATCTGGCCAAACGCCTGAGGGAGATCGTGCATCGCCAGATGTTCGAGGTGGCCATTCAAGCGGCCATCGGAGCCAAGATCATCGCCAGGGAGACGGTAGCGGCCCTGCGCAAAAACGTGACCGCCAAATGCTACGGCGGCGACATCACCCGCAAGCGCAAGCTTCTGGAACGGCAAAAGGAGGGTAAGAAACGCATGAAGCAGATCGGGCGCGTGGAAATTCCCCAGGAGGCCTTCCTCGCGGTTTTGAAGACGGATTGAGCCCATGATCGTCCTGTTGGGAAAACGGCATATTCGTCACGGCCTGCTGTTTCTGTTCGTGGGCCTGTTCATGTACGGCAGCTACCAGATTCCGGGCGAGATGGCCGTTGCGGATCAGGAGACCTGGGTCTGGGGCCCGACGGCGGGCCTGGTCCTCTTCTGCATCGGGCTGGTGTTGTTGTGGGGAGGGGAGTCCTTCTTCCGGCAACGCGGCTTTCTGCTGGACTATTACGAGGCCATCGTGGTGGCCGTCGGCTTGGCACT
This sequence comes from Magnetococcales bacterium, assembly GCA_015231925.1. Lineage (NCBI taxonomy): Bacteria > Pseudomonadati > Pseudomonadota > Magnetococcia > Magnetococcales > Magnetococcales bacterium. The sequence continues at coordinate 15,251 of JADGAQ010000086.1, read as the reverse complement.
GGCCATTCGCGCGCTGGTCATCGAACCCTTCAAGATCCCGTCCGGCTCCATGATTCCCACGCTGCTGGTGGGCGACTACCTCTTCGTGAACAAACTGGCCTATGGCCACCGGGTGCCCTTCACCCGCTACCGGGCCTTCATGAGCGAGGGGCCGAAGCGGGGGGATATCGTGGTCTTCGAATATCCCCGCGATCCCGGCAAGGACTATATCAAGCGGGTGGTCGGTCTGCCGGGGGATCATCTGGTTTACGAGAACAACCGGCTCTATGTGAACGGCGAGTTGGCGCAGTACCAGGATCAGGGTCTCTACCAGTACCGCAACGAGCGGGGCATGGAGATCGGGGCCCGGCTGCTGCGGGAGAAGACGGGCGACAAAAGCCACGCTATCCTGGTGCAACCCCTCTCCTTCAGCAGTCAGCGACACGAGGAGCATGTGCCGCCGGGCAACTACTTCGTCATGGGGGACAATCGCGACAACTCCAACGACAGTCGCTACTGGGGCTTTGTCCCTGAACATCGCCTGGTGGGCAAAGCGGTGATGTTGTTCCTCTCCTGGGACAGTCAGGAGGATTGGATGAATCGCCTGCGCTGGCGTCGAATCGGGCAATGGCTGGAATGAGACCCCCGCCGGGCAATACCTCCGAAAGACAGTGGCGTACTCTGCTGGTGATCACCGGGGTTTGCCTCGGCGGTCTGAGTGTCGGGCTGGTGGTGCCGACGCTGTATGAATACAACCTGTTGCGGGATCTGGCCAAACGCATGGTGAAGGACTTCGCCACCTCCTCCGTTGCGGAGGTGCGGGAGGCGATTCACATCGAGTGCGTCCGCTTCAATCTGGTGCCGTTGGAAGGCGCCATCCAGGTTGTGCCCCGTTCTCCGGGGAAGGGGTTCCAGGTTGTCGTCGACTACCCGATCACCTACTTCGAACGATGGAAAACCTTTCATCTGACCTTTCGGACAGAATCCTGATGCTTGAAGAAGAACATGAAGAGTGGCGGGAAAGCGTCGCCATCTGGAGTCGGGAGGCGTTGGGCTACTCCTTTATCCAGCCGATGTTGCTGGAGGAGGCCTTGACCCATCGCTCGCATCCGGGCGAAAAAGGTCTCTACAACGAACGGCTGGAATTTCTGGGGGATGCGGTTCTGGAGTTGCTGATTTCGCGGGTGCTGTTTTTTCACTTTCCCCAGGCGCGGGAGGGCGAGCTTTCGGCGCGTCGGGCCGATCTGGTGAATACGCGGATCCTGAGCCAATGCGGTCAGGAGCTGGGTTTGGGGGCCATTCTGCGCATGGGGCAGGGTGAGGTCCGGAGCGGAGGGCGGGAGAAGTCCTCTCTGCTGGCCAACGGGGTGGAAGCCCTGCTGGGCGCGGTCTATCTGGACGGCGGACTGCGGGAGGCGGAAGGGGTGGTGCATCGCATTCTCGGCTGGGCCATCGACAATCTGGAGGGGACGGTTCTGCCCAAGGATTTCAAGTCCAATCTTCAGGAGAGGCTGCAGGGCGCCGGCAAACCCTTGCCGGTCTACCAGGTGGTTTCCACGGCGGGAGATCCCCATTCACGGGAGTTCCTGGTGGAGTGTCGGGTCGAGGGTGAGGCCCCGAAACACGGCAAGGGGCGTTCCAAACGCGCCGCCGAGCAGGAGTCCGCCCGGGAGATGCTCGCGGCGTTGGATCAGGCCCTGACAGACAAGGATTCTTGATGGAACCATTCCGTTCCGGCTTCATCGCCATCGTGGGACGTCCCAACAAGGGCAAGTCCACACTTCTCAACCGCATTCTGGCTCGCAAGGTGGCCATTGTCACCCCCAAGCCGCAGACCACGCGCACGCGCATCATGGGGGTCTGCCATCGCCCCTCCTGTCAGATGGTCTTCGTGGATACGCCGGGGTTGCACGAGCCGAAACGCTCCCTGTTGCGGGAGGGCATGGTGCGCACTGCGCGGGACGCCTGCCGCGACGTGGAGGTGGTCTGCTACGTGGTGGATGTCCCGGAAGGCTGGCAGCCGGAGGATGAGTCCCTGCTGGCGCAACTGCCCCTGGGGGAGGCGGCCCGTTTTCTGATCCTCAACAAGGTCGATCGGGTGGCCCGTCCCTCGTTGCTGCCGTTGCTGGCCCATATCGCCGAATCGAACCACTCCTGGGACGAGGTGATTCCCCTGTCGGCCCAGAACGGCGAAAACCTGGATCGGCTGCTGCAGGAGATCGAACGCCGCCTGCCGGAAGGGCCGCCCTATTTTCCGCCGGAGATGGTCACGGACCAGCCGGACCATTTTCTGGTGGCGGAGCTGGTGCGGGAGAAGCTATTCCTCCACCTGCAGCAGGAGGTTCCCTTCGGGCTGGCGGTGGAGGTCGAACAGGCCCAGCGCAAGAAGGGGCTTTGGCACTACCATGTCAACATCCTGGTGGAGCGGGAGTCCCAGAAGGGCATGGTCATCGGCAAGGATGGCGCCATGTTGCGGGAAGTGGGGGAGTCGGCGCGCCGGGAGCTGGAGCGGCTTTTGAAACATCGCCTTCATTTGCGGCTGTGGGTGCGGGAGGCCAAGGGCTGGCAGGACGATCCGGCCCGGTTGCGCAGTCTGGGTTATCCCGACGGGAGCGCCGTGGATGGTTGAGTCGGACCGGGGGGTGGTGCTGAGGCGCATTCCCCACGGGGAGACCTCGCTGCTGATCACCTTTCTGGGTAGCCATTCGGGACGTCTGAACTGTTTGGCGCGCGGGGTGCGGCGTGGCGGGCGCGGCGGGCGGGCCGCTCTGGCGGGGCTGCACACCCTCTCCTTCGGCTATCAGCGGCGGGATGCCCTGGCCTTGGCCACCTTGCGGGAGGTGGAAGTGGTGCGGTCGCGGTCGTTCGTGACGGCGTTCCGGCCCGGAGGTCATCTCGCGGCCATGCTGCTGTGCGAAGCGGGTTATCGCCACGCCCTGCCGGGCGGGGAGCAGGAAGGGTTGTTTCTCTGGCTCGAAGAGGGGCTCGACCATCTCGACCGGGGGGAGGAGCCGCTCTGGGTTCTGGGTCTGGCCTGGGGGCGGTTGGCGCGATTGCTGGGATTCGGTTGGGCGTTGCACCTCTGCCACGACTGTGGGGGCGAGGAGGATTTGCAGCATTTTTCCCTGCATCGAGGCAAGGCCTACTGCCGCGCCTGCGCCGCCCGGCCCGAAAACCGGGCTGTCGCGGTGGGGGAGAGGCTGTTGCGGACCATGCGACACTTGCCGTCCGCCGGGGTTTCCTCCGGGTTGAGCGGTGAGGAAAAGGAGCTGTTCTACCGGTTGGGAACGGCTTATCTGGCCTTCCACGGAGAACACACCTTGCGGTGGGACCGTGAATTTCGTCAGGTTATGGGTATCCCGCCACCGTCGGTGATGTCGCGGCGAGGGCCGGACGGATTGTCGGCAAACCGGGTTTGGCATGAAGAGAGGGTGCGATGATCGACAAAGAGTTGCTGTCCCTGTTGGTATGTCCGGTGTGCAAGGGGCCTCTGGATTTTCGCAAGCCGGAAGAGGAGCTGGTCTGCCATAACGACGCTCTGGCCTTCCCCGTTCGGGACGGCATTCCGGTGATGTTGACGGACGAAGCGCGTCATCTGGAGGAGTCGAAGTAAACGGCGTGGGTGAGGGAGGCTTTTCCCGGGCATACGGTGGCTACGGTCGTGATACTTCCCCTCCCGAACGCCCGAATATCGGAACCGATGTTGCGACTTTATCCTTGACTGGCGTGGCGAATCGTCGTTTGATCGAAAATGTTAATTTGAATTCACCTTTTCCGGAGGGTGCTTTTCACTTGTCCGCATTGCGTCTGAAACTGGCACGGCATGTCTCCCCTGGAGGCATGCCGTTTTTTGTCCGCGAGGGATCAGGTTTGACCTGATTGCTGCCGTCGCGGGATGACTTGAACGGGTCTGACCAGAGCCGTTCAGGATCCCATTACCAAACCTGTCCCGGTCCACAGCCGGCGATGCAGGTGGAGGAAGGAAACGATGGAAACCGTTTTATGGCTGAAGTTGTTGTTGATTTTGGTTCTCATCATGGGGAACGCCTACTTCGTGGGCGCGGAAGTGGCCATCACGGGAGCCCGGCGCAGCAAGATCAAGCAGCTTGCGGATCTGGGCAACAAGGCGGCCATGCGGGTGCAAGAGCTGCACATGGAGCCGGAGCGCTTCTATTCGGTGACCCAGATCGGTATCACCCTGGTCTCCCTGGCTCTTGGCGCTATCGGCATGGACACCCTGGTTGAGGTTATGGGGCCCGGCATCACGGCGCTCTTTTCCTTTTTCGGGGGTTCGGCCTCCGTGGCGCACACTGTCGCTTACCTTATTGCCTTTGCCATCATCTCCTTCCTGCACGTGGTGGGGGGTGAACTGGCCCCCAAGATTCTGGCATTCCACAAGGCGGAAACCCTGGCCATGGCGGTCTCCTGGTCGGTCAACGCCCAGTATCTGGTCTACAAACCGGTCATCTGGGCCATGAACCACGCTTCCAATTTCCTGCTGTGGACCTGGGGTCAGAAAGAGCTGATCGGTCAGCACGGGGAACACTTCTCCATGACGGAAGAGGAGATCCGCACCATCATCTCCGCCAGCGAGGGCGCGGGGGTTCTGCACGCCAGCGAAGCCAAGATGATCACCGGAGTGATCGATCTGGAAGAGCATACCGTGCGCGAGGCCATGGTGCCGAGAACCGACATTCTGGCGCTGCCCCACCTGGCCACGTTGCGGGATGCCCTCAGCATCTTCAAGAACGAACCCCACGCCCGTTTTCCGGTTTTCGAGGAGAACCTGGACAAGATCGTGGGTGTGGTGGCCATGAAGGAGTTGTTGACCCAACTGGCGGAATCTTCCGACCCCGCCGAAGAGGCCAGCCGTCCCGTCAGCGAGTTCATGCACCCGCCCTACATTGTGCCCAACTCCAAGTCGTTGATCTCCCTTTTGACCGATTTCAAGGTCTCACGCCAGCAGATGGCCGTGGTGGTGGACGAGTACGGCGGTACCGAGGGCATCATCACCCTGGAAGACATTCTGGAAGAGATCGTGGGTGAATACGCCGACGAATTCACCCCTCAGCACCGCCGCATCAAGAAGACCGATACCGACCAGTTCGTCATCGATGCCTCCATGCGAGTGACCGATCTGGAGACCATCGTCAACTGTCCCTTCCCGCAGGACGGGGATTACATCACCCTGGCCGGTCTGGTTTACAAGCACCTGGGTCGCATTCCCAATACGGGCGACGCGGTGGAGGTGTCGGGTGGGCGACTGGAGGTGATGGAGATGGAACATCATCGCATCACCAAGATCCGCTTCACCCACAAGAAGGGCAAAGAGTCGGAAAATGGATCTGGAGCAGCGGATTCTCACGGCGGTCACTGAGCCGTAGCAGGTTGATCAATCGGGGGAAAGGAGGTTCCTTTCCCCCGATTTTCGTTTTGAGTTCGGACCTGTTTGAAATCTTTTGACTTTCAATATGTTATATTTTAAGTACCAAAAAAGAAAATATTCTATCTTTTGACTTTTTCTTTCTAAATATATAACAAACAAAGTCAAAAACAATAGAACATTTCCCGTAACTATTCAGACCCCTGCCCAGAGCGGCATGATCGTGTCAACGGCAAAGGAAAAGTCCCAGGGCGCTGCCCTGGACCCGTCGGGGGGGATAATCCCCCCCGAACCCCCGTATGTCTGAACAGATACCATTTCCCTTTTTCTTTTTAAATGATTAAATTTTGGAAATCAATAGATTATAAGTATATTCCTGGTGGGATTGGTGAGGAGTCTGGTGATGTCAACGGCAGAGAGTTACGACGCCATTCCCTACGACAGCTTCGCGGTCGCCGAAACCCACCCGGACCATCTGGCGGTCATGGGTCGTCTCCACGGTGTGTCCACCGCCTCACCGCATCAGGCCTCCGTTCTGGAGCTGGGCTGCGGCAACGGGGCCAATCTCATTGCCATGGCTTTTCATCTTCCGGGCAGCCGCTTTGTGGGCATCGACCTTTCGTCCGTGCAGATTGCCGAGGGCAGGGCGTGGATTCAAGCGGCGGGGTTGGAAAATTGCGAGCTGCGTTGCGCCGATCTGACCGATATCGCCGGGGATGCGGGCTCCTTCGACTACATCGTGGCCCACGGCCTCTACTCCTGGGTGCCGGAGCCGGTTCGCCAGGCGATTTTGCGGCTTTGCGCCCGTTGCCTGAAACCGGGGGGCGTGGTCTCCATCAGCTACAACACCTTGCCGGGTTGGCGCTTCAAGGGAGTGTTGCGGGACTATCTGCGGGTGGAGTGCGCCGATATCGCCGATCCGAAGCGGCGTGTGCAAGTGGCCCGCAAGGCCTTGTCGCAACTGGCGGCGCAGCTCGGCAACTCCGTCGGCCCGGTGGCGCGACTGATGCGTCAGGAAGCGGAAGGGCTGCTGGGGCGACCGGACTGTTATCTCTTTCACGAATACCTGGAAGCGTTCAACGAGCCCTTGCTGTTCGAAACCTTCGTCGGTCAGGCCCGGAGTGCGGGATTGGCCTATATGTGCGACGGCGATTTTGGTGTTTCCGTCCCCGATGCACGGGAGATGGCCTGGCTCGACGAGATCGGCGATAGGGTGGCGCGAGGGCAGCGGGAGGATTTTCTCACCTTGCGCAGTTTTCGGCAGACGTTGCTGTGTCGGGCGGATGAGGCGCGGCGAGATGAGCCGATGCTGGAGCGTTTGGAGGAGCTGAGCTTTTTCGCCCGGTTGGAGCCGGTAGCGCCGGTTGATTTGCTGCGGGGTCGGGAGCAGGCGTTTCAGCGGCCCGGAGGGGAGCGCATCGGGGTGGTGCAACCATCGGTGCGGGCGGCCTTGGTGAAGCTGGCGGAGGTTTTCCCGGACGGGTTGGGTTTTCACGCCTTGCGGGAGGAGGCTTTCCGGCGCTTGGGGACGCTTTCGGGTGGGGATGTCCTGCGGATGGAGGCCCACTTTTTCGGGGAGTTGGCGGCGCTGGTGTTGCGGGGAGGGGTGGGGGTGACTTTACGGGAGGTGGTTGTGCCCGAAAAGCCGCTGCAGGCTTCGGCGTTGGTTTTGTCCAGGCTGCGCCAGGGGGTGACGCATGTGGCGACGCCGCGTCATCAGGATCTGCCGTTGGATGCGTTCCAGAGGGCGCTGTTGCCGCTGCTTGATGGCAGTCGTTCGCGGGAGTCGCTGCTTTCCGACATGGTGGCCTGGGTGAGGGAGGATGTTTCGCGACTGGACGGGCGAGCGGGCTCCTGGCCGGAGGCGCGGTTGATGAAGGCGGTGGGGGAAAAGCTGCGGATTGGGCTGAATGTGCTGTTGCGCCACGGGTTGATTCGGGAATAAATACTATTAATATGTTATCTTTTGAGTATCCAAAAAAGAAAATGTTCTGTCTTTTGACTTTCCTGTCAACGGAAACAGACAAAGTCAAAGGACAGAACATTTTCTTTTTTTGATACAAAAAGATAACATCTTGAAAAGAAAGTGGAACTACCCCGGTAGAGCGTTGAGGAAATCCAGCAGCGGTTCCGTGGCCAGGATACACGGTCGCATTTTGCCGCCCGTCAAGGTGACGATGGCGCAGGAGTGGGTCTTGCCGCTGAAGACTATATGGTGGTTCTTGATCCCCATGATATCCTGCCAGTAGGTTTTGTCCTCGCTGAGGGGAAAATGGGAGACAAAAAAGGGCAGCTCCTGACTGATGCACATCTCTTTGCGAAAACTTTTTACTTCATTTTTTGTATAACCCACCGGATTGTTTGGCCGGATGACCCGACCCCATGTCAACTCATGCATCAGCGTCGGATGGTTGACGATATCCACGATCTCTTCGAAAGGGGTGCGGGAGAGGGGTGGGGCGGCGTGACTGGCGATAAAATATCGTGACTGAATGACGTAAGGAAGCTTCTGATAAAATCGTTCCAGCAGATCGCGATAAGCCTGCCCCCGCTCCGCCACCACATGCCGCTCCCAGAGAAAACCCTGGGGCATGCCACCCTTGTGCAGTTCCGGGGAGAAGGAGTCGTGGTTGCCGCGTAAATAAAAGACATTGCGGGGAAACTGGATCTTGAGTCGGGCGATCAGATCGGTCATCAGCAGCGACGGCCCCATCTCCGACAAACGCATTTCGCTTTCGAAATGGATGGCGTCGCCCAGAATGACCAGTGCGGCGGTATTGTTCTTCAGATCCCGCAACAGGGTGCCCTGACTGAGAACCTTCAGGAGGTTGTCGAGCTGGGCATGCAGATCCCCCACCAGAACGGGAGTGAGATGGTCAGGCAGCAGCAGCAGCCCTCCCGGCTGACTGGCGCTGTTGGGGGGGCGGTAAGCCTCCTGCTCCAGCAGGTGAACGGCCTTTTCCAGGGTGTCGAAGGCCTCCCGAGGGGGTAGAATCCCCAACGGGCCGCCGAAGATCCGGCGGACCTCAAGTAGATTGGCCAATTCGCGCCGGCGAAGGTACTCTACCGTGGTGGCTTCGTCGAGTGCGGCCACCGTGGTGCCGGTGTTGGTGAGATCCTGAATCAGAATGTGGTTGCGGTTGTTGGTCAGAACCAGATGCTGATTGGCCACATTCTCCGAATAGGAGAAGATCTCCTGCTGAAGGGCGCTGAAACGTCCCAGATGGACCGATTCGCCGGGGGCGACTTTGAGCTGTCCCCCCATTTGGGTGTAATGGTCCAGGGGGTCGACGATCAACAGGGTTCCGGTGGGAACGTTGGTACAGAGGCGCCGCTCCTGCAGGATGTGCAGCGCCTTGGGGGGCTGACCCAGGGCGATTTCCACCGGGAGATGTTTGTTCAGCAGGCGCAGTCCCTGATCATGCAGTTGGGACTCTTTGGCGGGATTGAAAAGCGGAGGCTTGCGCTCCGGGTTCCACAGGCGCTTCAGCTGGACCAGCCACCTTTTGGTGCGTCGGGATGGGGGGGGGGGAATCACCTGACCCGTTCCTTCCGGAGTTGCCGGATGTTGCGCTTCCGCATATTTCAGGGCAGCTTACAGGATTGGCGGAGAGGGGTCAAAGGCAAGGTCCGGATGGGGGGCATAAGGGAGGAAAGTCGTGAGCAACGTCTTGGTTACCGGCGGCGCCGGTTTTATCGGCAGTAATTTTATCCACTATTTATTGGGGGAATATCCCGAGGTCTCGGTGGTCAATCTGGATCGGTTGACCTATGCCGCTTCTCTGGAGAATCTCAAGGGTTTGGAGGAGAGTGGACGATACCGGCTGGTTCTGGGGGATGTGGCCGATCGGGTGGGGGTGGAGGCGCTCTTTGCCGCAGAGGGTTTCGACACGGTGGTCCACTTCGCGGCGGAAAGCCATGTGGACCGTTCGATCACCGATCCGGAGGCCTTCGTGCGCACCAACGTGGTGGGAACCTGGAATCTGCTGGAAGCGGCCCGCCGCCATTGGCGCACCGCGACCGGCTGGCGGGAGGGGGTGCGTTTCTGCCACGTCTCCACGGACGAGGTTTACGGTTCGTTGGGCAACGACGATCCCGCCTTCACCGAAGAGTCGCCCTACCGGCCCAACTCGCCCTATTCGGCCTCCAAGGCCTCTTCGGACCATTTCGTGCGCAGCTACTTTCACACCTTCGGCCTGCCGGTGGTGACGACCAACTGCTCCAATAATTTCGGACCCCGGCAGCATGCGGAGAAGCTGATTCCCACGGTGTTGCGCCACGGTCTGGCGGGCAAGCCCATTCCGGTTTACGGCAACGGGCGCAACGTGCGGGACTGGCTCTACGTTCTGGACCACTGCCGTGCCCTCGATCAGGTGATGCATCGGGGCCAGCCGGGCCGGGTCTACAACATCGGAGCCGACAACGAATGGGCCAACCTCGATCTGGTGGAACGCATCGGCCTGCTGCTGGACGAGGAACATCCCGAGGGGGCCCCGCATCGGCGGTTGATCACCTTCGTCACCGACCGTCCCGGCCATGACTGGCGGTACGCCGTCAACTCCTCCCGCCTGCGCGCCGAGTTGGGCTGGCGGCCTCGGGAGAGCTTCGACGAGGCGCTGCGGGCCACCATTCGCTGGTATATGGCCAAATGGGCGGACGCTTTGCCCGTTTCGGATTGAACCATGGTCCGCCACGCCCTCTATCAGCTTCTTCTGCATCTGCTGCTGTTGCTCGGATTGCCGTGGTGGTTGAGCCGCTACGTGGCCTCCGGTCGCTATGCCGGCACCTGGGGCATGCGCTTCGGTTGGCTGCCGGAAGCGGTGTGGCAGGCGGCGCGAAATCGGGAGGTCATCTGGGTGCATGCAGTCTCCGTGGGGGAGGCCATGGCGGCGCGCGCCCTGGTGGAAGGCCTGCGGCAGGCTTATCCCGAGGCCTGTCTGCTGATGACCACGGTGACACCGACGGGACAACGCATTGTGCGAGAGAAGATCACCGGGGTCGATGCGGCCTTTTTTTTGCCGCTGGACCTCTTCTGGGTGGTGGGACGGGTGGTGGACCGGCTGCATCCCCGACTGGTGGTGGTGATGGAGACGGAGTTCTGGCCGGGCCTCTACCACGCTTTGAAGCAGCGGGGCATTCCCCTGATGGTGGTCAACGGACGGCTGTCGGAGCGTTCCACGCGGGGCTATCGGCGGGTTCGCGGTTTCATGAAGGCGGTGTTGTCCGCCGTCACCCGTTTTGCGGTGCAAACGGATCGGGACCGGGAAGGGCTGCTCTCCCTGGGGGTGGAGCCGGACCGCATCACCGTGACGGGCAATATCAAATACGATCAGGCCATGAAACGACCCGACGCGGCGGAGATGGCCGGTTTGACGGAGCGCCTGGGGCCGCGCCCGCCAGGGTTGATCTGGATGGCGGCCAGCACCCATCCCGGCGAGGAGGCGTCGGTGGCGCGGGTTTACCTGCGTCTGCGACGGGAGTGGCCCGCGTTGCGTCTGATCCTGGCTCCGCGTCATCCGGAACGGGTGGGAGAGGTGGAGGCGCTGTTCTCGGCCCTCGGTGTGGAGGGGGTGCAGCGCCTGTCCATGGCGACGGGAGGCTGGGAGGGTCCGGTGTTGCTGGTGGATCAGGTGGGTTGGCTGACCCGGCTTTACAGTTGGGCCGACGGCGTTTTCGTGGGTGGCAGTCTGGTGAACAAGGGGGGGCAGAACATGTTGGAGCCGGCGGCCTGGTCCATTGCGCCGCTGTTCGGCCCTCACACCGGTAACTTCCGCGAAGTGGTGGAAGCCCTGCTGCGCGGAGAGGGCGGCTTCCGGGTGGCGGACGAGGAGGCGTTGTGGCGCATGAGTCGGGAGTTGCTGGCGGACGAACCCCGCAGACAACGGGACGGCGCGGCGGCGCGACGGGTGGTGGAAGCCAATCAGGGGGCTTTGCAGCGTACCCTGGATTGCCTGCGTCGGAGTCTGGAGCGACCATGAGCCTGCGAGAGACGATCCTGCCCCGGCTGGACGGCAGCCGGGAGTGGCCTCGGGGTCCGGCAGGGTGGCTTTGGCAGATGCTGCGTGGTCTTGCCGCACCCTACGGCGGCACCATGCGGCTGCGGGCCGAAGCTTACCGGCGCGGTTTGTTATCCGCCTGGCAGGCCCCGTGTCCGGTGGTTTCCGTGGGCAATCTGACCACGGGGGGCACCGGCAAAACGCCGCTGACCCTGTGGATGGCCAGCCATCTTCAGGAGGTGGGTTACCGGGTGGCGGTGGTCAGTCGGGGGTACGGACAGACCAGTCGGGAGGCGGTGACTCTGGTTGCCGATGGGGAGCAGGTGTTGGAGAGGCCCCCCCGGGCGGCGGATGAAGCGGTGCTGTTGGCGCGCCGCCTGCCGGGGGTGGTGGTGGCCACCGGGCCGGAGCGACGCGCGGTGATCGAGGCGCTCTGGCGGCGTTTCGCTCCGGACGTGGTGATTCTGGACGACGCTTTTCAACATTTGCGGGTGCGTCGTGATCTGGATGTGGTTTTGTTGGATGGCCGCCGACCCTTCGGCAACGGCAGACTTCTGCCGGCAGGCCTGTTGCGGGAGCCTCCCACGGCCTTGTCACGCGCCTCTCTGGTTTGTCTGACCCGTCTGGCGGAGGGGGTGGAGGTCACTTCCTGGAAGGAGAAGCTGCTCCAGCTGGGCTATGCGGGCGAGGTGGTGGCCACGGCGCATCGGCCCGCCGGCTGGCAGCCGTTGCAAGGGGGGGCGTGCTGGCCGTTGGAGGCCCTGCGGGGCCGGCGTGTGATGGGCTTTGCCGGACTGGCCGATCCCACCTCCTTTCGGGAGTCTCTGCCCGCTTTGGGGCTTGACGTGGCCGGATTCCAGGCTTTTGCGGATCACCATTTCTGGGGCGATGCGGAGTTGAGGCAACTGCGGGAACGGGCGCACTCCCTGGGAGCCGCGTATCTGGTTTGTACCGAAAAGGATCTGGTCAAACTCCCTGCCGATGGCTGGGAGATCCCCGTGGTTGCCCTGCGCATCGATGTGGTTTTTACCTCGGAAGCGCGTCCCCTGATCGACGCTTTGCGACGCACCGTCGGCTGATGTTTATAGGAGGGTCCGGTGGGATAATCGCCCAACCTCCGTATGTTGTATCGTCTGACTATCCCGCAACCAACTTCCGCAACGCTGCCGTCACCTCCGCCACCACTCCGGCCCAATCGTCCGGCTCCTTCTGCCGAAACAAACGCAACACCTCCGGATACCAGGGTGAGTCGGCACGACCCCGCATCCAGCGGAAATCACACGACCAGGCCGGCAGCATCACCCAACACCGTTTGCCCAAGGCTCCGCTCAGGTGAACCACCGCCGTATCCACCGAGATTACCAGATCCAGTTGGGCCACAACCTCCGCCGTATCGGCAAAATCAGTCAAGCGCTCCCCCATCGCAACAAGAGGATGCTCAAACGCGGCAATCTCCTCCTCTCCCGCTCCTTTTTGCAGACTGACGAAAGTCACTCCGGTTACGGACCAAAGAGGCGTCAGAGTGGAAAGCCCCGGCAGGGAACGGCTGGCATCGTTGAGATGGTTCGCATTGCCCTTCCAAACCACGCCCACCCGGAACCGACCTTCCGGGAGAAACGACGGACCGCCCGGAGGCCGCAGATAGGGTAGCGTCGCGGGAATGGCTTCCAGGGTAGAGCCCAGTAAGCCGGGAAGATCCCCGCTGAATACCCAGTAGTCGTGGACAGGCAACGGCTTCCCGTCGTCAATCACCAACCGGTCCGTTCCGGCCAGGGACTGGAAAAGCCGCTGCAGACAGGCCGGACAGGCCAGAGTGAGTTGCGTTACGCCGCGTCGTTTGAGCAGCGGCGCATACCGGCAGAGCTGAATCTGATCTCCGAACCCCTGTTCCGGCACCATCAACAGCGATTTGCCCGACAGGGACTCCCCTTGCCATCGGGCAAAAGGGGCCTGGAAATCGATGTGGGTTTTGTGGCGGAGATCGGGATGGCGGCGGGCTTCATAGAGGGGCCAGCCTTCGGTGAAACGTCCCTCGGCCAGCCGCAGCAGCCCGAGGTTCAGGAGGCTTTCCGGGTGGTCGGGGTCGAGGCTCAAGGCTTGGCTGAAACAGGCTTCGGCCTCATCGAAACGTTGGGCCTTGCGCAGGAAATTGCCCAGGTCGCAAAGCGAAACCACCGGATTTCCCGAACAGAGCAATGCCTGCCGAAGAGCGGCTTCAGCCTCTGCATAGCGTTTCACCGCACTCAGCAGGTTGCCCAGATGGGTATGAATGGCGGCGTTGTCCCCCTGCAGCGCCAGTGCCTGCCGATACAGGGCTTCGGCCTCCGGAAACCGCCTGGCCTGCTGCAACAGAAGCCCGAGATGAAGCCGGGCCTCGATGTGATCGGGAGAGTGTTCCAACACCTGCCGAAAGGAGGCCTCGGCTTCCCCGGAACGATTGGCGCTTTGCAGCAGGATGCCCAGGTTGAGGAGAAAATCCGGAGAGCCGGGTTGCAGGGTCAAGGCTTGCCGGTAGGCGGCTTCGGCTTCGGCAAGCCGCCCGCTCTCCCGCATCAGATTGCCCAGGTTGAACCAGGAGTGGGCATTGGCCCCATCGGCCACCAGAGCCTGCCGGTAGGCCTGGAAGGCTTCATCGTAGCGTTTTTGCCCCTTCAGAAGGATGGCGAGATTGTTGGCAGCCTCGGCGTAATCGGGTTTGAAGCGCAGTGCCTGCCTCCAGAAGAACTCCGCTTCGGCCACTTGACCGGCTTGAAAGTGACACGCCCCCGCCAGATTCAGCAGGGCGACATCGCGTATGCCCTGGATCAGCGCCTGCCTGGCGTACTCCAGTGCCTGGGGCAGGTCGCCGAGGGCATAACTCGCGAAGGCCTGTTCAGCCAGAAGGAGCGGGTTCGTTACCATGGGATATCACGTATGACAGGGTGACATCGACCGCTTGGTCCAGTCTGAATAAGATATCCTCCGCTTGGTCAGGCGGGGCTCCTTTGAGCCGGTCTTATTCACGGAGCGACGGATTAGGAGGTGGGTACACCACGTAACCTGTTGTATAATGATCTGATTTGCTGACAATTTGATTGCAACGGGAAGGTGGTATGCCATAGGTGAAAAGATAGCTATTTCCTCGCCGACATTCAATAGATCGGTTCGGATCCCCCCTGGCGGATTGGGGCAAGGGAATCACCCCCTGGCGGGCATCATGCCGGGGCATCGGGCTGGGTAATGGGCAAGGCTACTTGGGCAGAACGGGTGCCGGTTGGACCGGAGACGGCAGGCGCATTTCCTGGGCGGGGGTGGAATGATAGGCAACCGGCTGGGGTGGTGGCTGGTTCATCTTCAACATGGCGAACATGGCACCAATGATCAATGCAGTCTGGGCGGCGAACATGCCCGCTGTCCACTTGATGGTTTCCACCTTGGCAATTTCGATATCTCGCTTTGTAGCCAGTTCCTGAAGGCGGGATTCTTCCACCTTCTGAAGAACTCCGGAAAGGGCCTTGGCCTGGGCTTCCGCCTGGCCGGGGGGCACCCCCGCTGTTTCCAGTTCCTTCACGAAGGCCAGGGTATCAAATGGGACTACAACGGTCATGTTCACTTCCTCCTGCCTCCCAGGATATCCCAGGACACCCGGAGATTTCCACTTGAATTCGAATCGGACCGGGGGAATCACCACCCGATGGAGACGGTTCCCCCCCTGGCGGATTGGGGCGAGGGAAGCACTCCTTGGCGGGGTGTCATGTCGGGGCCGATTGTCTACAAAAACCGGCAAATTTTTTCCAAGTGTCTACACTGCGTCTACACGAACCAAAAAGGGGTTGGACCTTGTGAGTCCAACCCCTTGATATTCTTGGTAGGCCGTGCAGGGATCGAACCTACGACCCGCTGATTAAGAGTCA